>NZ_VHLB01000219.1:0-424 GCF_006547365.1 Myxococcus sp. AB056
GCTAGGCTGCGGGTATGGGTGAATCGAAGTCCCCGCAAGAGTCCAGCTCAGAGGGTGAGACCAAGCGCAAGTTCCGGGAAGCCCTCGACCGCAAGATGGCACAGTCGTCGAGCGGATCCGATCATAAGGATGGCGGCGGCAAGCAGTCGCGGGCGCACGGTCCGGTGGCGAGCCGTCGGGAATTCCGCCGCAAGAGCGGCTAGCCACGGGGCGCGGCTGCTCAGCGGCGACCCGAACGTTGCCGAAGATGCTCATCAAGAGGTCCGTCCCGACAGCTCTACACTGAGGACGTGCCAAATCTGCAGCTTGTCCAAGAGCCGGCAGCCGACGCGCTGCTGAACGCCAACCCATTCGCGTTGCTGGTGGGCATGTTGCTCGACCAGCAGGTGCCGATGGAGACCGCCTTCGCCGGGCCGAAGAAGAT
>NZ_VHLB01000220.1:0-419 GCF_006547365.1 Myxococcus sp. AB056
ATTCTCTTCCGACAGTATCACTGCACAAATAAAAAAGAACGGGATAAATATTCAGACCGGAAGAATGGTGTCACAAAAGCATTTAATCATTACGCATGACCAGGAAGGGAAACACTTAACCACATGGTATCAACAGATATCATTACGTGTGCACTCTTATAAAAAACACACAGAAGAAGTAAGATAATTATAAACGTAAATTTAATATCACCCACTGACATCTCCCCCACAATACACTAAAAAATACTCACAGCAGTAAACACAGACACACCTGATAATCATACAGCCGATAAATATTTTCCCCTTTACGGAGAAATCAGCCTGCTGTTTAACAATAACGGCGTATTTTCATGGAAGGAGATCACCCAGTAACGGATAAGTCCTGATCTCCTTCATGTTAATACGCAACAATCCCATCG
>NZ_VHLB01000221.1:0-408 GCF_006547365.1 Myxococcus sp. AB056
GTGCCGTATTTCAGGTCGTAAGTTTCGCCGATGGTTTCACGCGGCAGTTTGCCCGGTTTACGGACCGGTACAAAGCCAACGCCCAGACCCAGAGCTACCGGAGCGCCAAACAAGAAGCCACGCGCTTCGGTGCCGACAACTTTGGTAATGCCCGCATTTTTGTAACGCTCAACCAGCAAGTCGATGCTGAGAGCGTAAGCTTTCGGGTCTTCCAGTAAGCTGGTGACATCGCGGAAAAGAATGCCGGGTTTTGGGTAGTCCTGAATGCTTTTGATGCTATTTTTGAGATACTCAAGCTGCTGTGCAGTCGCGGTCATAAGTGTATGCCTGCTTGTTACGGTGGCACTCACGGCGCGTTTTAAACGTATCAAAAGTAACAGTTGTTTAACCTTTGACCGCCTGCGCCTG
>NZ_VHLB01000222.1:0-402 GCF_006547365.1 Myxococcus sp. AB056
TTCAACGCACGGCCGGCGGAATCGTTCGTTGCTGGCCACTGCCGGCATTGCGATCTTCCGACGCAGGCAGCCTCAAGAGAGATCCTGCGTCAGGGTGGTGGCGAGCCGCTCCAGCGCCCAGTCGATCTCGAGCGGCCGTCCAGGTTTGACCAGCTTGGCGGCCGTCAGTATGGCCGCTCTGAATTTGCGTCCGCGTTCGGCGGCAGAAGGGGCATTGGTCGGACTCGCGGCTCGCTGGCCGCGGTTGACCCAACCGAAACATTGGCCCGGGGCTTCTGTCCCACGTTTTGCGTTAGGACCACGGCGGCTCTTCGCTCGCCCCGGCTGCCTCGTGGTGGATCGTGAAACCCGCCGAACGCAAGCCGGTCAGCAACACAGTTCTTACAGAGGCAGGATCGAATC
>NZ_VHLB01000223.1:0-401 GCF_006547365.1 Myxococcus sp. AB056
CCGGTACGCAGTACGCGCGAGGTGGTCGGCGTGCTGCGGGCGGTGCTGTTCGCTCCGGAGGATTTGGCGCTGGTGCGCGGCGATCCTTCGGATCGCCGCCGGTACCTCGACGATTTGGCGACGGTGCGGCGACCGACGATCGCCGGAGTGCGCGCGGACTATGACAAGGTGCTACGGCAGCGCACCGCATTGCTGAAATCGTTGACCGGCGCCCGGTTTCGCGGTGACCAGGGCGCACTGGACACCTTGGAAGTGTGGGACAGCAGGCTGGCCGAGCACGGGGCGGCACTGATGGCCGCCCGCATCGATCTGGTGAACCAGTTGGCACCGGAGGTGGAGAAGGCCTATCAGCTGCTGGCCCCCGAATCACGTTCGGCGACAATCGGTTACCGGGCCAGCAC
>NZ_VHLB01000224.1:0-400 GCF_006547365.1 Myxococcus sp. AB056
GCGCGCGGGTTTCGAGTACGACGTGAGCGACGACAGCCTGCTGTACGGCCTGGTGTCGACCGGCCACAAGGCGGGCGGCTTCAACGACACGTTTGATCCGAAGGAGATTCCCGAGACCTTCAAGCCCGAATCGATCATTGCCTACGAAATCGGCAGCAAGAACTCCTTCCAGATGCTGGGTCGCACCTCGACCTTCAACGTCAGCGGGTTCTATTACGACTACAGCGACCAGGTGTTCCAGGACCTGGCGGTGATCGCCACCAACCCGACCACCGGTGAAGCCACCGGCTATGCGCTGGTCAACCGCAACGTCGGCAAGTCCGCTGTGTACGGCCTGGAGGCGGAAAGCACCTTGCGACTCCCGCACAACTTCATGGTCAACATCAATGCACTCTGGATG
>NZ_VHLB01000225.1:0-396 GCF_006547365.1 Myxococcus sp. AB056
GGTATTGCTCATGCTGAAAAATAAAATCCATCGAAGTTGTCTTGCGAATACCCCCGGCGTTCGAACCAAGAAATATCCGTTCTCCCTCTTCGATTTTCAGCTGTGCGCAGCCGTTCTCTCCTGCCACCTGCAGACAGTGTGGCCACTTGACGCCAACTTTATCCAGCACCTGCATAACGTGTTCCGCAGCGGCATCATTACCAAAAATCCCCAAATAGGCCGCATTGTGCCCCAGCATGGCCGCATAAGCGGCAAAGTTCAGCGCATTTCCACCGGGATACATAGTCTGAGTATGAACATATTTATCGACGACGTTATCGCCAATTCCAATCACATTCATCATAATTCCCCTTAGTATTCCACCAGCCCCATATAGCGGCGGGTATCCAATGGATG
>NZ_VHLB01000226.1:0-391 GCF_006547365.1 Myxococcus sp. AB056
GTGTATAAGAGACAGTTCCCCTTCAGCGTCCGCCCCGGCTCCAGTCCGTGGACGGCCCTCCCCGGCTCGAACCCGTCAGCCCGCAGGCGTTCAAGGCCTCGGCCTCGGTCCCCGGCGGCGAGGACGAGGAGCCCGAGGAAATCTCCGAGGACGAAGCCCAGTCCATCGACGAAGGGGACGACGACAGCCACTCCCGCGCGCGGCCCCAACCCGAGGAGCCGGACGAAATCAGCAGCGACGAGGTGGAGGAAGCGGAGATTTCCGCCACCAGTGCAGCGCAGCTCATCGAATCGGACGACGATCTGGAGGAAGCCGACGCCGACGTGGCCCCCGAGCCACACGACGAAGGCCCCGCCCCGGAGCCCGTTCCCTCGACGCTGAACCCGTGGTT
>NZ_VHLB01000227.1:0-390 GCF_006547365.1 Myxococcus sp. AB056
GACGCGCGGTGAGATGGTCAACCTGGCGCTGGACCTGCGCTGGGGCACCGCGGAGACCTTGAACGGCAAGCTGCCCGCCGCCACCTACGCGGGCGGCATGTTGATGCGCGGCACCACGAAGCACACCCGCCAGCAGCTCTACGACGCGCTCGACAAGCTCAAGGCCCGCGTGGGCGTGGACGGCGGCGCGATGGGCGCCAGCGTCTCCATCGAGTGCCCTCGCGCGAGCCTCCCGGAGGTCCTCAAGCTGGTGGCCGAGGTGCTGCGCGAGCCCGCGTTCGACGCGAAGGAGTTCGCGCTCCTCAAGCAGGAGCGGCTGGCCTCGCTGGAGTCGCAGCGCAGCGAGCCTCAGCCCCAGGCCAGCATCGCGTTCTGGCGCCTGCTCAGCTC
>NZ_VHLB01000022.1:0-102564 GCF_006547365.1 Myxococcus sp. AB056
CAATTCCTGCGTGCGGGTGGGATGGGGCGCAGACCTTGCGCCCTGGGTGTTTGAGCGCGTGCGCCGCGGCGGGGGGCATGGCAGGCTTGGGGGCCCTCACCTTCGAATCGTTGATGCCCGACCCGTCCGTACTCGCCACCTGGGGCCTCCCGGGGCTGTTCCTCATCGCGATGCTTGCGGGCTCCGTGGTGCCAGTGCCGTCGGAGGCGCTGCTGGCCGCGCTCGTCTACGGCGGGACGGCGCCTGTCACCGCCATCGGAGTGGCCACCATGGGCAACGTGCTGGGCGCGCTGTCGCTCTACGTGCTGGGCCGGTGGGTGGCGGGCGGTGGTGGAGGCGCCTTGGGGCGCTGGTACGCGCGGCGCCGTGAGAAGGAAGGGCCGCGCATGCAGCGCGTGGAGGCCTGGACGCGGAAGTGGGGCGCGCCCGCGCTCGTCATGTCCTGGATGCCCGTGGTGGGTGACGCCTTCGTCATCGCCGGCGGAATGCTGGGGGTGCGCCCGCTGCCTTTCGTCTTCTTCGTCACGCTCGGCAAGGGCCTTCGTTATCTCGCCGTCGCCCTGTCCGCCGCCGCCGCGCTGTAGTGCCCGTCCCGGACGGTTTCACCGATGTTTCACGCAACGTGTCTGCGTTTCGCTCGATAAAGGAGACGGGTGAGCATCGCATTCCCCGTGAATCGGGTAGCGTGTGGATGTCTCATCCGACCACTCAACAGCTCCTTGTCAGGGGGCAGGACCGGACATCATGCGTGACGACGCAACTCCTTCAAGCCATGTGCAGTCGAACTGGCGGCGACATGTCGCCGCGCTGTTGCTGGCGGTGCTCGCGGCGTGTGGTGGCGAGGACTTGGCGCTGGAGTCCGTGGGGCTCGACGGCGCGGAAGTCGGGCAGCGGCAGGACGCGCTGGGCGAGGTCCGTCTTCGCCTGCTGGCGGCCAACACATCCAGCGGCAACGGGCAGGACTACGACCCGGGCCACGGCATCCGCATCTTCCAGGGCACGGACGCCGACGTGGTGATGATTCAGGAGTTCAACTACAAGTCGAACTCCGCGGCGGACATCCGTGGCTTCGTGGACACGACGTTTGGCACGCAGTTCCACTACTACCGCGAGGGTGGGGCGCAGATTCCCAACGGCATCATCAGCCGCTACCCCATCATCGCCTCGGGGGAGTGGGATGACCCGTACGTCTCCAACCGCGACTTCGCCTGGGCGCGCATCGACGTGCCGGGCCCGAAGGACCTCTGGGCGGTGAGCGTGCACTTCCTCACCACGGGCAGCAGCAACCGCAACGCGGAGGCCAGCAATCTGGTCAGCCGCATCAAGGCCAACATCCCCGCGGGCGACTACCTCGTCATCGGCGGAGACTTGAACACCGGCAGCCGCAACGAGTCCGCGTTCAGCACGCTGTCCCAGGTGGTGCGCACGGCGGGCCCGCACCCGGCGGACAAGAATGGCAACACCAACACCAACGCGAGCCGCAACGCCCCGTATGACCACGTGCTGGTGGACAGCGACCTGTTCGCGTACCAGACGCCCGTCGTCATCGGTGGCAGCACCTTCACCAACGGCCTGGTGGTGGATACGCGCGTCTACTCGCCGCTGAGCGACATCGCGCCCGCGCTGTCCGGTGACAGCGGGGCCTCTGGCATGCAGCACATGGCCGTCATCAAGGACTTCATCATCCCGGGCGACAGCTCGCCCGGCGACAATGCCTCCGTCACGGTGACGTCGCCCAACGGCGGTGAGAGCTGGGCGGGCGGGAGCGTGCGAAACATCACCTGGACGTCGACCAGCGTCACGAACGTGAAGCTGGAGTACACGCTCAATGGCAGCACCTGGAGCACCCTGGCCGCCAGCACGGCAGCCTCCGCGGGCAGCTACGCGTGGACGGTGCCGTCCAGCGCCACCACCACCGCGCGGGTCCGCGTCAGCGACGCGTCCAACGCGAGCGTCAGCGACCTCAGCAACGCGGCCTTCACCATCACCACGGCGCCGACGGGTGGCACGGGCAAGGTCATCATCAACGAGGTGATGGTCAACGAGCCGGGCTCGAACGTCGTGGGCGAGTTCGTGGAGTTGGTGAACACGGGCACCGGGGCGGTGGACCTGAGTGGGTGGACGGTGTCCGACGCGGCCAGCCTGCGCCACACCTTCCCCAGTGGCACCTCGCTGGCGGCGGGCGGCGTCATCGTGGTGTTCGGCGGCGCGGCGGGCATCCCGGCCGGCACGCCCAACGCGGTGTCCGCCTCCACGGGCACGCTGGGCCTGTCCAACAGCGGTGACACCGTCACCGTGAAGACGGCCACCGGCACGGTGGTGGAGTCCGCGGTGTTGTCCTCCGGTGTGAGTGGCACGGATGGCGTGTCCGCCAACCGCAGCCCGGACCTGGGCGCCACGGCGACCTTCGTGCTGCACACCAGCCTGTCCAGCCTGCAGTCCTCGCCGGGCCGTCGCGTCAACGGCTTGGCGTTCTGAGCCTCCCTGTTTGAAGTGTCGCGGCCCTGCTTCCCGTTCGCGCGGGAAGCGGGGCCGTGTTGTTTGAGCGGAGCCTCAGTGGTTCTCCGGCGGCGTGGGGGACAGGGGCACGCGCGCGCGCGTCTCCGCCGACAGCACGGACGGGCGGATGATGAGGCTCTCGTCGCCGCTGGGACCTCCGGGCGTGGCCGGGTCTCCGGGGCGCGGCGTGGGCCGGCCGTAGTCGCGCTCGTAGATGCGCAGCAGGGCCAGGAAGAAGGCCACGATGAGGGGCCCCAACAGCAGGCCCACCGTGCCAAACGCGGCCAGACCTCCGAGCAGCGCGAAGAAGACGATGGCCGCGTGCTGGTGCATGCCGCGCCTGGCCAGCAGCGGCTTCACGATGTTGTCCACCAGCCCCACCACCACCGTGCCCCAGATGGCGAGGAACAGCGCCGCCCACGGGTGGCCGCTGAAGAACATCAGCGCCGCGGCGACCAGCACCACGATGGCGGCGCCCACGGCGGGGATGAGCGCCATGAAGAACGCCACGCCCGCGAAGAAGAGCGCCGCGGGGACGCGGGCGATGAGGAACCCGACGAGCGCCGCCACCGCCTGCACGCCCGCGGTGGCCACCGACGAGACGAGCACCGCCACGGAGACGCTGCGGAACTCCCGCAGGATTTCATGCGTCTGGCCGCGCCGCAGGGGCGAGACGCTCTCCACCCAGCTCACCAGCCGCGCGCCCTCCGTCAGCAGGAAGAAGAGGGCGATGAGCATCATCACCGTCTGGAACGCGATGGAGCCCGTCGCGGCCACCGCCCCGGTGACGGCCCGCGCCGCTGTGCCGCCCTGCGTGCTCACCTGTTGCTGGAGCGTCTCGTCGAGCTGGGCCTGCTCCAGGGGGATGCGCTCCAGCAGCCCCTCGACCGGGCCTCGCACGGGGCTGGGAATCTTGCCAATCAGTCCTTCCACCCCTTCCCGCTGCACCGTGTCGGAGACGAACTTCACGCCGTCCGACACCTCGGTGACGATGAAGGCCGTGAGACCTCCCAGAGGGAGAAGCAGGGCCAGGATGACGCCCGAGACGATGACCCCCGCCGCCAGGTTGGTGTGTCCGCGGAGCTTCCGGCTCAGCCGCGAGTAGACGCCGTAGAAGGTTCCCGCGAGCACCGCCGCCAGGAAGAAGGCCTTGGCGAACGGGCGGACAACCAGGGCCAGCAGGATGATGGAAAGAATGATGAGGCCAGTGAACACCCGCCGGGCGGTCTGCTCGGTTGCCATACCCGTCAAGGTAGGGCGGCCATCACAGAAGGGTAGGGACGGGCGGCACTTTTGTCTGCCTGCCTGCTGTCTTGCCAAGAAGGCTTGGGCCCGGCCTCAAGGCGGCTAGAGTGGCCGCGCCATGCCGCCCTTCGAATCCACCCAATTCACTGTCTGGCTGCTCCAGGCGCTCTGCGCCGTCTTCCTGGCCATCCTCTTCCTCCAGTCTGGCCTCGACAAGGTCATCGATTGGAAAGGCAACCTGGGCTGGCTCACGGGCCACTTTGCCAAGAGCCCCCTGCGCGGCGTGGTGCCGCTGATGCTGGCCACCGTCACCGTGCTGGAGCTGGCGGCGGGCGCGCTCAGCGCCGCGGGGCTGGTGTCGCTGGTGGCCACGGGCAGCGCGACGCTGGCCTTCTGGGGCGCGCTGCTCTCCGCGGTGTCGCTGGTGGCGCTCTTCTTCGGCCAGCGGATGGCGAAGGACTACGCCGGCGCGGGCGGGCTGGTGCACTACTTCCTGCTGACGCTGGTGGCGGTGTACGTCACCCGCCTGGGCTGAGTCAGAGCACCTTGCGCGTGGGGACCAGGGCGTTGGCGGACAGCAGTCCGGCCACCAGTGCCACGGCCACCATCAGCATGGAGAAGGCCGTGTCCACGCCGGCCACCACGTCCCGCTCCAGCAGGGATGACAGGCTGCGGAAGCCCACGCTTCCAGGCACCAGCAGCATGAGCCCGGGCACCAGCGTGGTGATGGAGGGCTTGTTGCGCAGCCGGGCCAGCGCGTTGCTGCCCATGGCCAGCAGCAGCGCGCCGACAAAGGCACCCAACTGCGCCCCCAGCAGCAGCGAGCCCAGACGGGCCCCCGCGAAGGCGAAGGTGCAGGCTCCGGCAATCCAGCCCCAATCCCTGGGGCGCGCGCGGAAGAGCACGCACACCGCGAAGATGGCCACCAGCAGCATGGGCAGCTGCGTCCAGTCCGGCAGCGCGGGCGGCAGCGGCGCCACGGGCGGCTCGGGCAGCACCACGGACAGCCGGCTGCCCAGGGCCACGCCGAAGCCCAACTGAAGGAAGACGAGCGCCGCCGCCGTGAGCCGTGAGGTGCCGGAGATGAGGTTGCGGGTGGCCAGCTCGTTGATGGCCACCGTCAGGGACAGGCCGGGGAGCAGGACGATGAGGCCCGCCAGCGTGGCCACCTGCGCGGACAGCGGCCCCATCAGGCTCGCGGCCAGCGCGGCGACGGCGGAGGACAGGATGGCGGCCACCGGCTCCAACACCCGGGCCGTGGAGGGCTGCTTCCGGGTGAGCACGTTCAGGGTGCCGATGAGCAGGCTGCTGAACGCGGCCACCGCCATCTCCTTGAGGCCTCCGCCGAACAACCGCCCCGCGGCGCCGCCCGCGAGCGTCCAGCACAGGAGCTGGAGCGCGGGGCCGAAGCGATCGGGCTGCGCGAGGATGGCGTCCACGCGCTGGGCCCCTTCCGTCGGGGGCACCTGACCGTGGATGACGTCGTCCGCCAGCGTGTCCAGCAGCGTCAGCCGTTCCAGGTCCATGTCCCCCGGCTCCACGCGGATGAGCGAGGTGCGCAGGGCCTCCGGCGGTCCGAAGGACGAGAAGATGGACGTGGGGGTGGAGAAGAAGCGCCCCTCCAGTCCGAAGCGCTCCGACACCCGCTGCATCAGCAGCTCCAGGCGATGTGCGGGCGTGCCGTAGCGGTGCAGCGCCTCGCCCAGCCGGATGGTGAAGGCGACGGCGGGGCCCGGCGGCGGGGGATGACTGACGGCGGTGCGGAGTTCAGGAGGGACGGCCACGGCGGCGCACATGGCAGAGGCTCCGGGCTGAGTCAAACGGCAGTGAGGCACACCCCTGGTGCCAGGGGCGCAGCCCGCCTGCCTGGGCCCGGCGCCTCGCACCTTCAACGTCGCGGGTTCGGGTCAGCCTCCTCCTGGGAGTTCCGCCCATCAGCGCGTTTTTCCTGAATCCTCCACGCGGGTCGTTTCGATGTGGCTCGCGCTGACGCTGGAGGTGTCGGACGCTGCCTGATTCGAGCTCCCTGGACCGCCAGGCGCTTGCTGTTCCTCCTCCCGCAGTTCAGCGCGGACCAGGCGGCGTGCCTGCTCGGTGAACTCGGAGAAGCGCGCTCCGAAGCGGTCTCCGTCCCGATGGGGAATCGTGGGTTCCGTTCTGGGTGCTCCCCTCAGGACTTGATGAGCCGGCCGAGTACGAAGCCCGCGGCCACGCACCCCGCGATGAAGAGTCCGGGCCGCTCGCGGACCTGTGTCTGGGCATCCGCGAGCAGCTCTTCGGTGGTTTCGTTCTCCAGCCGGTCGGACGTGCGGCGAAGCAGTCCCGCCGCGCTGCCGAGCAACGGCCGCTCCACTTTCGCCTCGTCCCTGTCCGAGATGCTCTCCAGCGTGGAGACGAGTCCCCGCATTCCCTTGGCCACGTCACCCCGGCGGCTCTCCACCTGGTGGTAGATGCGCTTCTTCGCGGCGCTGCTCAGTTGCTTCGCCTGCTCCTTGCCGGCCTGCGCGATTCCGGATGTACCGGGCTCGTCACGGGCGAGGCGGGAGCCCTCTTTCGAGCGCTGCCCGTACCCGCTGCCTTGGATGCTCCCGTCAATGACGCTTCCCATGCTGACTCCTTCAGGTTTCGAGGGGGAAACTGTCGCGAGGGCTTCACAGGTCATCGTCCCCGCGTGTCTTCGCCTCAGAAGGTAGACATGCTGCATGGCTGGCCTGGACGGAGCCTGGTACGCAGGCAGGGTGGGCGGTGGAGGGCGCGGGCGAAGGTGGGTGGAATGAGAGAGGACGTGGGGAGATGGCGCGGAAGCAGCGGACCCCGAGGTGGCTGGAAGCGGCACGACGGAGGGGGCCGGAGGACGTGCAAGCCTCCGGAAGGTCGGACTGGTTGGCGAGGGCCCTGGGGAAGGCCGGAGTGATGCCTCGCGCCCAGGCGGAAGCGGCCATCCGCGAGGGACGGGTGACGCTCGATGGGCGGGTGGAGCACGAGCCCTTCGCGCCGGTGCGTCCGGGGATGGAAGTGCGGGTGGACGGGCGGGTGCGGCACCTGGAGGCGCCCGTGTTGGCGCTGATGTTCCACAAGCCAGCGGGGCTGGTGGTGCACGGCTCGGACGCGGAAGGCGTGGGCACCGTGTTCGAGTGTCTGCGTGAGCGGCTCACCCATCCGCTGCGCGACTATGAGTGGCTCGCGGTGGGCCGTCTGGACCGGGACACCACGGGGTTGCTGCTCTTCACCAACGACGAGCGTCTGGTCCAACACGGAACATCGCCCGAGCGGCACCTGCCCAAGCGCTACGTGGCGGCCGTGGTGGGGCCGCCACCGGAGGATGCGCTCCGCCGGCTGCGTGAGGGCCTGGTGCTGGAGGACGGCCCGACGCGGCCCGCGGGTGCCCGACTGCGCGCGCCGGACGTGGTGGAGCTCACCCTGACGGAAGGGCGCAACCACCAGGTGAAGCGGATGCTGGCGGCGGTGGGACATCCGGTGCGGACCCTGCACCGCGAGGCCGTGGGCGGCGTGACGCTGGACGTGCCCGAGAGCGCGTGGCGGTTGCTGACGGACGAGGAAGTGTCCCAAGGGTTGTCCTTCTCCGTCGTCTCCTGAGGCCGCGCCCGCCGCGTGTAGACTTCAGGGCCATGGACGATTCCGCGGCCCGTGAGCGTGGCGGCTTCCCCGCTCGGGCCTTCTGTCTCGGTGTCTTCGGCGTCACGGCGGCCTTCAGCCTCTTCTGCCTGGGCGTCGAGTACACACCGGACTCGTTGCACTACCTCTCCGTGGCGCGTGGGCTGCTGTCGGGCTCAGGGCTGTCGGGCACGCTGCTCGCGGTGGACACGGACGTGCCCCGGCCACTGGA
Organism: Myxococcus sp. AB056; assembly: GCF_006547365.1. NCBI lineage: Bacteria > Pseudomonadati > Myxococcota > Myxococcia > Myxococcales > Myxococcaceae > Myxococcus > Myxococcus sp. AB056. The sequence continues at coordinate 7,592 of NZ_VHLB01000022.1, forward strand.
TTTGTGGCCGCCCCTGTTTCCCATGGCCTGGGCCGCCCTGTGGTAGCTGGGGCCGCAGCTCTGGTGGGTCCATCCTCCCTTCTCACGTGCCCCGTGGTGGCGGATGGCTACCCCGAGCGAGGTTTCCTGACGCGGCAGACACTGGGGGCCTACCTGCTGCGGCACGGCGCCGCCTACGAGCGCTTCTTCTGGTTCGATACCAGACCTCCGCCCGTCGACGCGGCTGCCTTCGAGGCCGTCGAGGTCGCCTCCTTGGAGACGAACGCCTACTGGTCCACCGTGTGGAGCACTGTCTGGGAAATCCGTCCCGTGGACCGCGCGTCTCCCGTGGACGGACGCGAGGCGGTCCACGCGCCGTAGACATCCGCCGCGTGGGCCTCAGCGCTCGCGCGCCGCGACGGCCTCGACGAGGCTCCGGATGTCCTGGGCCAGCGCCAGACTGGTGGGGAGCGGTCGGCCGAGGAGGCTTGGTACACCGGTGGCCACCTGGGCGGAGTTGGTGAAGACGCAGGCGCTCACCTGCGCGAGCTGGGCGAACGAGACAGGCCGCTCCACGATGGGCAGCGTCCCCACTTGTCCGGCCTCCAGAAGCACTTCGCGGATGATGCCGGGGAGACACGGCGCGGACAGCGGCGGCGTGACGAGTACCCCGCCGCACTGGAAGAAGACGTTGGCCGTGGGCAGCTCGCAGACCTCGCCGGCCTCATTGCCGAGCAGGGGCAGGCGCTCCATCAGGCTGTACTGCCGGAAGTAGGCGAGGCCTTTGTGGTTCAGCGTGGGCTCGCCGCGGCGGTATGCCCCCGGCTCCTGGCTGTCCAGGGCCCGTCCCTCGCGGTGCATCCGCTCCAGGTCTGGGGCGTGCTCGCGGAAGGTGAGCAGCACCCGGCCATCACTTGCCGACAACTTGCCCACACCTCGGAACGTGGGGCCCAACGCGGCGTCGGCTCGCAGGCAGCGCTCAATCGCTTCGCGCACCGCGGCTTCAGCGAGGTGCTCCGACGGTGGCGTGCGGACGGCGCCGGGGAAGGCGGCCAGGCTCGCGCGCAGCCGCGCCAGGTGCCGGGCGAGGAACCAGGGCTCGCCGGCCTCGATGCGGAAGGTGGTGAAGAAGCCCGCGCCGAAGAAGAAGCCCTGCGCGAAGTCCCGCAGGGGCAGTTCTTCCCAGCGCCGTACCTCACCGTCCACCGCAACCGTGGAGAACATGGCGGCCTCCCGTGCGCTCAGTGCGCCGGCTCCAGGAAGTTGGCGAGCAGTTGGGGCCCCTGGGGCGTGAGGAACGATTCAGGGTGGAACTGGACGCCTTCCAGGCGCGGCAGCTCGCGGTGCTTGAGGCCCATGATGAGCCCATCCTGCCACGCCGTCACTTCCAGGCACGCTGGCAGGCTCTCCGCGTCCACGACCAGGGAGTGATAACGGGCCGCGGTGAAGGGGGCGGGCAGTCCTCGGAAGACGCCCTGGCCCGAGTGCTGGATGGCCGCCGTCTTGCCGTGCACAGGCACCGGAGCGCGCACCACCTTCGCGCCGAACACCTGGCCCAGGCACTGATGCCCCAAGCACACCCCGAGCACGGGCACCCGCCCGCCCAGGGCCCGGATGACGTCCATGGACACGCCCGCTTCGTGGGGCGTGCAGGGGCCGGGCGAGATGAGGATGTGGTCGGGCCGGAGCGCTTCGACCTGCGCGACAGTGATGGCGTCATTGCGCACCACCTTCAGCTCGGCGCCCTGGGCACCCAGCGCCTGCACGAGGTTGAAGGTGAAGGAATCGAAGTTGTCGATGACGAGAATCATCCCTGCCTCCCCACCGATGCCAGGGCCAGGAGCTGCGAGCGCGCCTTGTTGAGTGTCTCCTTGTATTCCTGTCGGGGCTGCGAGTCGTGGACGATGCCGCCTCCCACCTGCGCGTAGGCCTGGCCGTCCTTCACCACCAGCGTGCGGATGACGATGTTCAAATCCAAATCACCCGTGAAGGACAGGTACCCCAGCGAGCCCGTATAGAGCCCACGCGCATGTGGCTCCAGCTCGGTGATGATTTGCATCGTGCGTATCTTCGGCACGCCCGTAATCGTCCCGCCTGGGAAGAGCGCGCCCACCACGTCCAGCGGCTCCACGCCCGGCGCGAGCTGGCCGACGACCTCCGATTCAATGTGGAGGACGTGGGCGTACTCGACGATGTCCATCAGCTTCGTCACCTCGACCGAGCCATAGGTGCACACCCGGCCCAGGTCGTTGCGCTCCAGGTCCACCAGCATGGCGTGCTCGGCGCGCTCCTTCTCGTTGGTGCGCAGCTCGTGGACGAAGCGCGCTTCCTCTTCGGGCGTGCCCCGTCGGCGCGTTCCGGCGATGGGCCGCGTGGTGGCTCGGCCGTTCTCCACGCGCACCAGTCGCTCCGGTGAGGCGCTGACGACGTGGAACCCGTCACCTTCGAGATAGCTGGCGAAGTGGACGGGGTTGATGGCGGACAGCGTCTCGTAGAGCGCGAGCGGCTCACCGGGAAAGTCCACCTCCAGCCGCTGTGAGAGATTGACCTGATACGTGTCACCGGCGCGGATGTACTCGCGCACGCGCTCGACCGCGTCAAGGTAGGCATCGAGGGTGAAGTTGGAGCGATACGCCGAGGTGGGCCCGTCCATCGCGGGTGGCAGGCGTGGCGCCGTGGGCGTCGCGGTGCGGACGTGGGCCTCCAATGCGTCCAACCTGCGCTCACAGTCCTCCCAATCCGAGCCCGTGGCCACCGCGAGCAATTGGCCCTCGTGGTGGTCCACCGTCAGGAAGGTGTCGATGAATGACAGGTCGATTTCGGGCAGGTGCAGGTCGTCCCGTGGGTGTCGGGGCAGGGACTCGAAACAGTGCGCGGCCTCGTAGCCGAAGAAGCCCACCGCGCCGCCGCAGAAGTGCGGCATTCCGGGATGACGCACGCCACGCCACCGGCGCAGCAGCGAGCGCAGCACCTCTCGCGGCGTGCCCTGCTGGAGCGCGCCATCAATGAAGCACTGTCCTTCTTTCGCGGTGAAGCGCAGGAAGGGCTTCGCGCCGACGAACGAATAGCGCCCCTCGGCGCTGACCCGGGTGCTCTCCAGCAGGAACCGGCTTTCCGCTGGGAGGGCTCGCAGGAGGTCCACGGGACGCAGCGCCCCGAGCGGAAGCCGCCGCACCACAGGCACCTGGTTGTAGCCCTGGGCCACGAATGTCTCGAAGGACGTCCGGTCCGGGAAGCGCGTGGGGGAGGGCGGGCGGCTCATGTCGAGGCGCTTGATACCAGGAACGTTCCGTCCAGTTCGAGTCGTCCATGGCCCCGGACGGGGGGCCCGGTGGAATGAACGCTCCGTGCGGTCAGCGTGAGCCGCGTTCCAGCGTGCGGCGTGCCTCCTTGAGGATTTCGTCCTCGGAGAGCTGGTCGGTGCGAATCGCGGAGCGGTCCGCCTTCAGTTGCTGGACCTTCCCTTCGCGCAGGACATGGAACTGGCCCGGCTTCTGGCCGGGGAGGCGGGTTTCGGCGTCGATGCGGGCCTCGGTGAACATGGGCTTGAGCTTCTTCAGGGCGTTGTCTTCCTTCACCCCGCCGACGAACCAGGTGCGCACGTTCTCCCGGCACTTGTAGTCCAGGTCTCCCGGGCTCTGCGTACCCAGCATGACGCCCACGCCCGCCGAGCGCGCGCGCTTGAGCAGGTTCTCCATCGGCTGCTTCGTCGCGGGCTTGCTCGTCGCGGGCAGATAGATGTCGGCTTCGTCGAAGAGCATGACCGCCTGGAGCCTGGAGGCGGGGTGCTGGCTGGTCCAGCGGTTCGCCTCCTGCAGCAGTTGAGACACCCAGAAGCGGACGCGGCTGAGGTCTCCCAGGTACTTGGTGCTGATGATGCTCAGTCGCGTCTTGCCCGGTGTGCTCGCGGCGCCGAGCCCCAGCAGTTCGCTGAAGTCCAGGCGTTCTCCACCCGTTGCCAGCAGGGGGCGGAGGTCGAGCCGGAGCACTTCGAGGTCCTGGGCGAGCTTGGCGAACGTCTTGGTTGGCAGGCCCCCTGTTTCCTGCCGGAGCGACTCGTCCTGCTCCGCGACGAACTTCTGGACCATCTCCAGAGTCAATTCAGTGCCCGGAGGCCGCTGGACCAACAGGCGCAAGGCCTGCGTGAGCAGCGCCCGGGCTGCCTTGTCATTGGGACTTGTCCTGTATTCGAGCATGCCCGCGATGGCGTCCGCGGCCTGCTGCACACCTTGTTCACGCTCCTCCGGCGACAGGCTTTCAAGGCCGCGTGGAATCACAGGGATGGCCAGCGGCCGTCCGTCGGAGCGGCCCGGCGTGTAGAGCGCGACCTCGACGCGCTCGCGCAGCAGCCGGCGCCGCTCGATGAGGGCGGGGTCGTCCAGATGTTCCTCCCAGGAGAGGTCCCGCGCGTACGCGGCGAGGTCCCCCTTCCGGTCGACGAGGATGGCGGGCACGCCGCGGAGGAGCAGTTGCTCCAGGACGTTGAGCGCCAGCGTCGTCTTGCCGCTTCCCGTGGTGCCCAGGAAGGCGCTGTGGCGGGTCAGCTCGGAGGGGTCCACGGTCACCACCTGGCTGAACACACCTTCCGAGGAGCCAATCCGCAGCGGCCCTGTGAGTGTTTCCGGGGGACGTGGGGAGGGCGTCGGAGCGGCGGGGCTCGCGTTGCCCCTGAATCCGATGGGGAGCTTCATTCCCTGGGGCGGTGTCATGGTGCGGCCCGTCAGCATCGGCGATTCGATGGTGATGTCCTGCAACGGGTCATCCGAAAGGGATTCGGCCCGGCCTTGTCTGGTCCCCTGGCAGACGATGGGCTCGCGGGCGGGGCGCACGCCTCTCGCCTCCAGAGCGCTCGTTTCGGCACGGGCAGGAGGGGTGGACTTCGCTCCCGAGAGGACTTCGGCCGGGACAGGCGTTCCATACGGCAACGTCGGTGGGCTGTTGAACAGCTCCGTCTGTGCCTTGGTTGCGGTGCTCCGGGCGCCGACATTGGCCGTCGGGACACCCGTGCCACCCCTGGGTGTGGTCTTGGACGTCTTGGGCCCGGAGGACGGGGGCGTGGCGTCCGGCTTCTCCAGCCCCAGGATGTCGCTCACGGACTTGAGCCGGGTGATGGGGCGAGCCGTCCGGCTCCATTCCAGGAGGGCGGCTTCACCCGCATGCCTCTCCCGGAAGGTGCGCAGGGCCATGAGGTCCCGAAGCTCCGTGTCTCCGACGACGACCCGGCGTCCGCCCTTGCGGAGCAGCGCGCCCAGTTGCTCGGCGACGACCCCGCCGGGGCGGGCTGGAGGGAAGTCGGTGGTCCGCACCACCACAGGTGTCTTTCCCGAGGCTTTCTTGAGCGCTTCGGTCATCTGCCTGCCGAGGCCGCCGCCACGCGAGTCCCGCTCACACAGCGCGACGAGGAGCTTGCTTCCCTCCGGGTGGACCTGGACGTCCAGCATCTCCTTGTCCTTGGGCTTGACGTCGAAGCGCTTCGCGTCTCCGAGCTCCTTGCCGCCGGCTTCAATGGCCCAGGCCAGCAGCTCCGCGACATGCGCGGGCTCTTCGGGTGGGTCGATTCGCAGGGTGGCGCGGAAGTCCGTCCACAGTTGGTCCATATCCAGCTTGGAGGCTCGCGGCTGCTGCGCCACGGGTGGCGTCGCCACGCCCGGGTCCTGGGGACGTTGCAGCGGGAAGCTGGCGGGCAGCTTGCCGTCCTGGATGGCGCGGTCGCGGTAGCGGCGGCACTCATCCAGGACGTTACGGGGGCGGTGTCCGCCCAGCGCGTCGAAGCCTTTCGCCGGAATGGGCCAGGTCGGGTCCGACGGGGAGACCGTGAAGCCTCGCTGTTCGAACAGGTCTTGAAGTCGCCGCGCCGCGAGGTCCCTGGCCGTTTCGGCCGTCACCGTCCGCTCCAGCGTCACGGGCTCGGGGTCGTTCTCGATGCGATCCACCGTTCCCTGGTTGAGCAGGGGCTTCATCTTCGACCAGTAGTCGGCGAGGCAGCAGAAGACCACGACCGCGCGAGGCACCTTGCTCGCGATGGCCGCCAGGCTGTTCATCGCGCGCCGGAAGGAGTTCTCCATCTGTGGGCGCTGCTCGAAGTCGCTGACGTCCTCGACCTGGTCGACGCAGAGCACGAGCGCCTGGCCCAGGCCGCCCATCAGCCGTCCAAGGTGCTCCACCATCCGCGCCGGCGCATCGTCGGCGGTCCGGGGGATGAGGTTGCCAATGACGCGCTGGTCCGCCTCGGACAGTTTCTCGCAGCGCAGCCAGTGGAAGATGCGGCGGTTGAGCCGAGGGTCTCTTCGATGCAGGTAGATGAGGGCGCGCAGCAGGTCGACTTCCACTTCCCGGAAGCGAGGGTCCAGCAGCAGCTCGTCCGCCACGGCCCGGATGGTGCCGTGCAGCTCCTCATCCTCCAGAATCTTCTCGTCCTGCAGGTGCAGCACGAATGCGCTGTTGCACTGGGCCATGAGCGCGTCCGAGAGGCGCATCAGCCCGCTGTCGTCATCGCCTCCCGCCCGAATGAACGGCTTGTCCAGGGAATCGATGAGGTTGGACAGGATGTAGCGGTCGTACTGGGTCGCATCGACGGTCATCGGCATGTAGCCGACGAAGCCCTTCCGCTGACCATGCGCGAGGTTGCGGAAGGCGCGCACCAGGTGCGTCTTGCCGCTGCCTGATTCACCGAGCAGGAGCAGCAGCTTTCCGGCGCTCGGGGGCGTGTCCGAGGAAGCCTTGTCGAGCAGCCGCTTGAAGGAGCGGCGAGCCGGCGCGTTGAGGGCCTCCACGTCGAACGGGTCCGCCTGCCAGATGTGCTGGCCCTGTTCGACGCTGGTGAAGACCTCGCGAGAGTCATCAAGGAAGATATCGAGGCGGGGGTCGTTGGCCACGGGACGCTCCTGGGTTCGGGCTAGACGACGACGAAGTGGAAGCTGGCGCCGAAGGACCGGACCTCGGATTCGGCGACGTCTTTCGGGTCCATGGCGGACACGAGGTCCGCGCGCGTCAGGGACAACTGGCGGGTTCGGTTGGCCTCCAGGAGCGCCGCGTCGAAGGCCTCACGGGTGCTCCACTCCGGCTGGAGGGCCTTCCACACGTGGGAGATGAAGACCTTGTTCTCGCCGAAGCGGCCCGTGGGAAGGGCGCGGGCGACCGACAGCACGCGCTCGGCGAAGGCGGCCGGAGAGGGAGGGGCGTCTGGACTCGTGGGGGCACGGTCCGCCGGCGCGTCCTCGGAGGCGTCGGCGTCCTGCGCGACAGCCCACCGTCGCATCAGTGACAGGCGCACGGCCTCCGCATCCACGCGGGGGGCGCCAGCCGCACGTGCCGCGAGCTGCTCCACGCCCTTGCGTGGGTCCGTCGTTTTCGCGTCCAGCATCTGCCCGAGCAGGTGGGCCTGCACCGCGCCCAGGGTGAAGGGCCGGTCCGTCTCGACGCCGAGCTGCCGCCACAACAGCCGGTCTCGCGTCTGCGCCAGGGTGAGGCCTTCCTCGGTGTCCAGCCCATGCTGGCGCTGAAGCGCGGCGGCGCGCACGCCGTCGGCACCCTTCATCCGCGCCATCACCGCCTTCGATGGCTGCAGGTCCAAGCTGCGCGCCACCAGGTGCGTGGCCTTCAGCCTCTTCCACGTCAGCCCGCGCGGCGGCTGGTCCAACTGGAGGAAGCGCAGCACCTCTGTCCGGCCCTTGGGCGTCAGCTCCAAGCCGCTGCGCCCGCGCACCGCCACGGTTCCTCCGCCCAGCAGCGCCTCCATGAGCGCCTCGAAGCGGAGCTTCCATTCCGCACGGCTGAGCTGATGCTCCACGAAGGGCCGGAGCGCATCCTCCAACTCCTTGCGCGTACCGCGCCGCTCGCTGCGCGTCATGAGCCAGGACAAGGCAATGCCTGACAGCCGGTGGTCAGCGCTTCCCATTCGATGCGTCCTTCCCGGTGAGCTCACCCCTGCGGGTGGCAATCAACGTGTCGAGGGTTTCAAGAATCTCTTCCAGTCGCGTCACCACGTCGTCCGCGAGGAAGCGGACCACCCAGTAGCCCGAGCACTGGAGCGCAACGTCCTTGCGCCGGTCTCGGCGGAAGCCGTCGGGGCTGCGGAAGTGGAAGTAGCCGTCGATTTCCACAGCCAGCTTCAGCTCCGTGCAGAGCAGGTCCACTTCCAGCCTCCGGCCACCTCCGACCGGGTCCACATGGCCATTGAGGACGAAGAGGCCCCGAGTGGAGGCATGGTCCTGGAGCCGGGCGTGCAGGAACTTCTCCGCCTCGCTCCGGGCGCGGCCATTGGCGTCCCGGTAGGCCGAGGCGATGGTGCGCACCGCCGAGTCGTAGAGCGCGACGACCTGTTCGGACGAGCCTTCCTGCCGGAGCCGGACGCGCGTGGACGCCACCGCGGCCTCGGGGAACTCGCGGGTGTCTTCGTCGAGCTCCGGCTCGGGCAGGTCCAGCCGGCCTTCCCGCAGCATGGCGAGGACGTGGGACTCCTCCCTCCGGAGGTGCTCGGCGAGTGCCTCGGCGGTGAGCACGCAGCCCGTCGTGATCGCGGGGGCCGCGGTGCACAGGGCCGCGGCGGTGCGGAGTGCCCGGAAATCAGAGGCGCCGGCCCGCACGCGCAGGGCCGGCGTGCTTCCGGCGGGGACCAATGCCATCAGCGTTTGGAGGGCCGGCAGCGGCGCGCGCGCAATGGCCTGGCTCACCGCGTCTGGAAGCACACCGGACGGCGGCGGGGCCGGGCTCTCCAGCAGGGCCCGGCACAGCTCCCAGGTGGCGGACTGTCCTTGCGGGGGCGTGAGGCCTTCCAGCAACACGCGCCGCTGGTGCGCCGTCTTGCCTTGGAACTGGAGCGTCCGTGCCGGGTTCTGAGGCTGGGAGCGAACGACGAACACCTCCGCGTCACCCATCAGGTCCCGTTCCCTGGCGAGCGCCGCCGCCCACGCGGAGACGACGGCGCGCACGTCATCCCCGTCCACGACAACGACACTCAAGCCTCGGCCCTGAATCCACTCCGTCCAGACGGACAGCGCCCGCTCCGGCGGCCCGACGAGCGTGCTCAGCGTTGCAATGCCTTGCGCGCGTCTCCGGGCATGCCGGTCCAGTGAGCCGAGAAGCGCTGCATCCAATGGTGGGTGCAAGCCATTTCCCCCGAGGTCGCGCGATGGTCTGCCTTCGCGGAGGGTTGGAAGCCTGCTCCTCTCATGGACTTCGATGCAACCCCCTGGGGTGGTGTGGACAGATGAGAGTGATTGTGCTTGGGCGAGTCAAAAATTGCATCCCGAGGTCTTTCGGACCCCGTGCTTGCAATGTCTGTCGTCTGTGCAACGGCTCACGCCTCTTCCACGCCCAGCGCCGCGCGCAGTTCGGGCATCCGGGCCAGGGGCACCGCGCCGAAGACGAAGCGGTCCGGCCGCACCACGGCCACGTCCGCGCCGTGCTCCCGGAACCACTCGGACAGCCTGCCGGTGTGGTCCTCCACGCTGTCGTCGCCCAGGCCCGGGACACCCGCGGAGCGCACGGTGACGGCGCGCGCCCCCAGGGATTCGGCCAGCTCCCGGGCCACCTCCGTCCCCGGGCTGCCGCCCCGGCTCAGCACGGCGAAGCTGGAGCCCAGGCTGTCATCCAACAGGTGTTCCTCACCGGACGCACGACGCACGCGCGGTTGGGGAAGGTAGCTGCCTTCCGCGGCCTTCCGACCCGAGCGGCGGCCGCCCAGCATCCAGCCTTCCTCGATGGCGGGCGCCGGCTTGAAGCGGAATCCCTCCACGAAGCGGCGCGCGGCCGGAACGGCCTGGAGGCCCCGGAGCACGGTGTCACGTACCCAGGCCATGGGCGTGCTCCGCGCGGTGAACACGGAGCCCAGCCGCGCGGTGGCTTCCAGCAAGGCGCGCACGTGCGGACGGCGCTCCACGGCGTAGGTGTCCAGCAGCGCCTCGGGGGCGCGGCCCTGGAGGACCCACGCCAGCTTCCACGCGAGGTTCGCCGCGTCGCGCAGCCCGGACACCAGGCCCTGACCCATGAAGGGCGGCAACAGGTGGGCCGCGTCTCCCGCCAGGAAGGTGCGGCCCACGCGCCAGCGCTGCGCCACCACCGAATGAAAGCTGTAGAGCTGCGCTCGCTCCACCGTCACCCGGTCTGGATTCACATACGGCCCAATCAGGCGGCGAATCGTGCCGGGCTGCGTCATCTCCTCGCCCGTCTCGCCCAGGCGCAGGCGGAACTCCCAGCGGAACCGCCCCACGGGACCACGCCCGACGAAGCCGGGGCGGACCGGGTCGCAGACGACATGACATTCGGCGGGGGCGTCTTCCTCCGCCACGGTGCCGGAGATGGCAATCCATGGCTCCTGGCCGCCGCGGCCTTCCATGGGGATGCCCAGCAGCGCGCGCACCGTGCTCCGCCCACCGTCACACGCCACCAGGTAGCGGGCGCGCACCCGGTGCCGGACTCCGGATGTGAGGTACCGCACGGTGACGCCCGCGCCGTCCTGTTCCAGTGACTCCACCTCGGTGCCCGTGCGCAGCTCGGCGGCGGGGAAGCGTGAGAGGCCCTCGCGCAGCGCCTTCTCCAGGAGCGGCTGGTGGAAGAACCAGATGGGCGCGTGGCCATAGCCGAGGTCCACCTGGCCCAGTTGGACCTGGGCAATGGGTTGGCCGCGCACGCCGGTGAAGGTGACGTGGCGGCCCTGGCGCAGGTCGGGCTTCAGCGCGTCGAGCAGCCCCGCGGCCTGGTAGATGCGCAGGGCCTCGTCGTCACAGGAGAAGGCCCGGGGTTGGCCATGCGGCGCGGCCTCTCGTTCGAGGACGAGCACGCGCACGCCCTGGAGTCCCAGGAGGTTGGCGGTGAGCACGCCCACCGGCCCGCCTCCCGCGATGACCACATCCACTTCCTCGATGTCGGCCGACATGGACTTCCCCCCGGAAGCAGGTCCGCTGCGGGGAGAAGTCTAACGTCCTTGGCCCCCCGCAGGGAGGATGGGCGAGGATTCGCGGAAGATGCGCAGCGAGTCCGCCACGCTGTGGCGGTATTCGAAGCCCGTGGCGTCCAGGAAGCGGCGGTTGTCCACGACGATGGGGAAGCGCAGGTGGTCCAGCGCGCCCATTGACAGGCGGGGGAGGCCGGCCCGGCCCAGCAGCATCGATAGCAGCGGCGCGGGCAGAGGTACCGCCCTGCGCCCTGTCTCCCGGACGATGACGGACAGCGGAATCGGCGGAGGGCCCGCCACGTTGAAGAGGCCCCGGACCTGCTTCTCCAGCGCCAGCGTCAACGCCGTCACCACGTCTTCCTCCTGGAGGACGTGGAACAGGGGGTCATACCCGAGCACCAGCGGCACGCGACGGCCCTTGAGGAAGGAGGACAGCGTGCCGGTGCCGGGCGCCCCCAGGGTGTAGGGCAGCCGCAGCACGGCCGTCGTCATCTTCGGCAGGCGCCACAGCGCGGTGGCCGCGTACAGGTCGGCGGCCACCAGGTCCGCCAGCTCCGGAATGGCCTCCAGCGCGCGAGGCGGCTCGTCCTCGGAGTGGTACAGCGGCGAGTCCGGCGCCGCGCCGTAGAAGGTGTGCCGCCCCACGAAGAGCACCTGCTTCACGCCATGGGCCGCGCAGTGGTCGAACACCGCCTTGGTGCCGTCAAGGTTGATGCGCCCGCGCTCCTTGCCCGGCACCGTGAAGGCGGTGACGGTGGCCATGTGCACCACGGCTTCGGGACGCCAGCGGCGGAAGACGTCCTCCGCGGCGCGCTTGCGCACATCGCCCCGGTAGACCTGGATGCCGGCCTCTTTGGCCTCGGCCCAGGGGCGGGTGTCGATGCCCGCCACCTGATGCCCGCGCGCGTGCAGGTGCAGCGCGAGCTGGCGGGCAATGCCTCCGGAGATGCCTGGAATCAGCACCCTCATGGCAACAGGTTCCTCCCAATCCGCCGGCTGTGCCGCTGCGCGCGGCCGCGCTCGATGAGCCCCGCGATGCGCTGCTTCACCTTCTCCACATAGCCCTCGATGACGTGGTCCTCTTCGTCCCCCGTGCCATGGAAGACGAGCGGCTCGCCGTAATGGATTTCCAACTGCACCGGCAACGGCAGCGGCAACAGGTAGGGCGTCAACGGGACGTAGGGCACGCCGAGCAGCTTCCCCAGCGTGTACGCGTTGAACACCGTGGGGACGGCCGAGCCGCCGCCCAGGAACGCGAAGGGGATGATGGGCGAGCGCGTCTGCAACGCCAGGCGGACGAAGCCGGTGCCGAAGTCCACCAGCGAGTAGCGCTCGTTGTAGAGCTTGGCCGTGCCGCGCGCGCCCTCGGGGAAGATCATCAGCAGCCGGTCATCCTCCAGCAGGCGCTTGGCGTGCTCGGGCAGCCCGATGAACTGGCCGGTGCGGCTGGCCCACAGCGAGGACACGGGGAAGTTGTGGAGGAAGCGCTCCACCATGCCCTGCGCCAGCCGGGGCGGGTCCATCTCCAACATGGTGGACGTCAGCACCATGGCTCCGTCTACCGCCACGCCGCCGGAGTGGTTGCCCACCAGCATTCCGCGGCCCCGCGGGGGGATGTGCTCCACCCCGTAACAGCGCACGCGGAAGTAGTAGCGGTAGATGGCGCCAAAGACGCGCAGCGCATGTTTCACGTGAGACTTGGAGATGCCGTACGGGTCGACGCCGTATTCGTTGAAAGGCAGTTCCAGCCGGTCCACCCGGGCTTCCAATGAGTCGGTCAGGGCCACGGGGGTCACCGTACCACCCCGACGTGCCCAGCCCCGCCGCTTTCCACACCGGGTTCGTTGGGCACCCGCCGGGTGTTGAGCGATACTCGCCCGCGCGCCCCCCAGCCCCCCATCCATGACACACCAGGACGAGCTCGCCATCGAGGTGAAGGGATTGGTCAAACGTTTCGGCGACGTCACCGCCGTGGACGGAATCGACCTGGACATCCGCCGTGGCGAATGCGTGGGCCTCCTGGGCCCCAACGGCGCGGGCAAGACGACGACCGTGGAAATACTCGAGGGCCTCCAGACGGCCACCTCGGGGGAGGTGCGGCTCCTGGGGTTGCGCTGGGAGACGGACGCGCCGGTGCTGCGGGAGCGCATTGGCATGACGCTCCAGGAGACGCGGCTGGTGGACCAGCTCACGGTGGAGGAGATGGTGCGTTTGTTCACCTCCTTCTACCCACGCCCCCTGGAGGTCGAGGCGCTCATCGGGCTGGTGCAACTGGGCGAGAAGCGCCATGCCCGGGTGGGCAAGCTGTCCGGCGGCCAGAAGCAGCGGCTGGCCTTGGCGCTGGGGCTGGCGGGCGACCCGGACGTGCTCTTCCTGGACGAGCCCACCACCGGGTTGGACCCCCAGTCGCGCCGCGCCTTGTGGGACGTGGTGGCGCAGCTCAAGGCGCGCGGGCGCACCGTGGTGTTGACCACGCATTACATGGATGAGGCCGAGGTGCTGTGCGACCGGCTGGTCATCATCGACCGGGGCCGGGTGATTGCGCGCGGGACGCCGCGGGACATCATCACCACGCTGGGCGCGGAGCAGGTCATCGAACTGGAGGCGGAGCCCTCGCCGGACCTGGAGCGGTTGCGCCCGCTGCCGTCGGTGGTGGCCGCCCAGCGGCACGCCGGCCGCATCACCCTGCGGGTGCGGGAGCTGCACCGGGCGCTGCCGGAGGTGCTGCGCGAGGTGGCGGCGGGGGGCGGCCAGTTGCTGCACCTGTCCACCCGGCGCCCCACGCTGGATGATGTCTTCATCGACATGACGGGCCGCTCCCTGCGCGAGTCCGCGGAAGAGAAGGCGGCCTGATGAACGCCCTGGGCCAGCTGGTGTTGATGCGGCTTCGCATGTTGATGCGGCAGCCGGAGGTGCTGTTCTGGACGTTCATCTTCCCCGTCGTCACCTCGCTGTTCCTGGGGCTGGCGTTCCGGAATGACTCCCTGGGCCCGGTGCGTGTGGCCGTGGCGGAGGGGCCGGGCGCGCCGGCGCTGATGGCGAAGCTGGAGGGCGTGCCGGAGCTGTCCGCCGAGGTCGCGGACGAAGCGTCCGCCCGGCGGCGGCTGGCGCGCGGGCAGCTCTCCCTGGTGCTGCTGCCGGGCGCGGTGCCCGAAGCGCTGGTGGACCCCAGCCAGGCGGAGGGCCGCACCGCGCGGCTCCTGGTGGAGCAGGCGCTCGCCGCGCCGGAAGACGCCGCGCGTCCCGCCGTGGTGAAGGCCACGCCGGTGTCGGAGCCGGGAAACCGCTACGTCGACTTCCTCATCCCCGGCCTGCTGGGCCTGTCGTTGATGTCCAGCAGCCTGTGGGTGGTGGCGGGCTCGCTGGTGGCGATGCGCGGAGGCAAGCTGCTGAAGCGGCTAGCCGCGACGCCCATGCGGCGCTCCCAGTTCTTCGTGTCCTACATGCTGGCGCGCGCGGGGTTCGCGCTGGCGGAGGTCTTCTTCTTCTGTGCCTTCGCGCGCTGGCTCTTCGGCGTGCCGATGTTCGGCAGCTACTTCACATTGACGCTCGTGGGGCTCGCGGGTGCGCTGTGCTTCGCCGCGCTCGGCGTGCTGGTGGCCATCCGGGCGCGGACGGAGGAGGCGGTGGGCGGGCTCGTCAACCTCGTCTCGCTGCCGATGATGTTCGTCTCCGGCGTCTTTTTCGCGTCCGGGAACTTCCCCTCTTGGTTGCAGCCGGTCATCCGCGCCTTGCCGCTCACGGCCATCAATGACTCGCTGCGGGCCGTCATGCTGGAGGGCGCAAGCCTGGCTTCACTGGGTGCGCCCATGTTGGTGCTGGCCGCGTGGACCGTGGTGCCACTGCTGCTGGCTCTTCGTTGGTTCCGCTGGACGTAAAGGAGCGCTGCTTCGTGTCACAGCCCGTTTCCGCGCCGTCCCCCGCCTTCGTTCAGCAGCTCAACTTCCACGCGCGAGATGCCAGCAACGAAGCGGCGGCACTTCAGGCCGCCTTCGCGCTCGGCCTCTTCGGGCACCTTCCGGAGACGGGCTCGGGCGAGCCGGTGTCCTTGGAGGTGCTCGCGAAGCGGGTGGGCGGCACCTGGCGAGGGACGCGCTCCGTCGTCGAGCCGCTGGTCGCGTTGGGCTTCGTCCACTTGGAGGAGGGGCGGGGGTATTCGCTGCCCGCGTCGACCGCGGCCTTTCTCCGGGACGAGGCGTTCACCACGAGGCTGAAGGAGGCGCGGCGGTGGTGGCATCCGTTGGCGCTGCTGTCCCAGGCCGTGCGCGGTGGCGGCCCCGTGGCGTGGGGCGGGGAGTCGTGGGACGTGCTCGGGTGGTACCGTGCGCTGTTCCTGTCGCCCGCGCCATCCACCCCGAGCGCCGAGGCACGGGACTTCCATGACCGCTTCGCCCGCAACCCCGCGCGCACGCTGGCGTTGGTGACAGCCGCGGAGCTGGACGTGCTCGTGAAGCTGGTGCGCGGGCCTGTGCCGCTGGACGTGCTGGCGCGGGAGGTGGGCGCGTCGGCGGAAGCGCTGGAGGTGCTCCTGGGCGCGCTGGCGGCAATGGGCATCGTCCAGGCGCAGGAGGCAGGCTGGGGCTTCACGGAGGCCGCGGGCCGGGCGCTGGACGCCCAGAGCCTTCCGTACTTCCAGCGAGCGCTGCCGGCGACCATGGCCTACTGGGAGGCGCTGGGGCACCTCGACGAGGCGGTGCGCGAGCAGCGCTTCCGGCTGGACTTGCGTGACCCGGAGACTGCGCGGCGCATCTACCAGGAGAATGCTTCACGCATCTCCAGCATCTTCGCCTCGCACCTGCGGCTGAGCCGGCAGGCCGCGACGCTGGTGCGGTCGATGCGGCCATTGGCACAGGCGCGCGTGTTGGACGTCGGCACGGGCTCGGGCGTGTGGGGCGCGGCCTTCGGGTTGGTGGACCCCACCACGCACGTCACGTACCTGGATTCGCCGCACGTGCTGGACGCGGTGCGCCCCCACCTGGCGAAGCTGAAGCTGGAGGCTCGCTCCGAGCTGTGGGCGGGGGACTGCCTCTCGGTGGACTACGGCGAGTCCCGCTACGACGTCATCCTGCTGCCGCAAATCATCCCCGCGCTGCCGCCCTCGGAGCTCCCGAGCTTCTTCGCCCGGCTGGCTCGAGCGCTGCGTCCCGGCGGGCTGCTGCTCATCTCCGGCTACCTGCTGACGGACCGGCGCGACGGCCCGCTGGACGCGCTCTACTTCGCGCTGCGCCGGTACGTGACGAACGAGGGGGACGTGCTGTCCCTGCCGGAGTTCCGCGCGCTGCTGGGGCCGGTGGGCCTCACGGACGCCCGCGGCTTCGACATGCCCATTCAGCAGGTCGTCATCGCTCATCGGGGCGACGTCGCGTGGCCAGACGTCGCTCCCTCCGCCTGATTCCTTTTCGGGAGCATCATGGAACCGCTGCGTACCTTCTTCATGGAGGACTACCTGGAGGGCTCGCGCTTCACCGCGCGCTTCAACCTGGGGGAGTCCGGTGGACGCCCCGTCACCGTGGGCGAGCTGCTCCTCGGCTCGGGCGTCAGCGCCGAGCGCGCCGCCGAGGTGTTCCTCTCCACGCCCTTGAATGACAGCCCCAACTGGGGCCGCGCGGACCTGCGCGACGCGGTGGCGGCCATGCACCCGGGCGCCACGCGGGACAACGTCCTCATCACCACCGGCACCAGCGAGGCGTTGCTGCTGCTGTTCCGTCAGCTCCGCCCGCGCAAGGTGGCCCTGGCGTGGCCGGCGTTCCAGCTCCTCTACGAGCTGCCCCAGCGGCAGGGCGCGGAGGTGGTGCGCTTGCCCGTGAAGTGGGACGCGAACGGCGTGCCGTCCGTGGACGCGGACCTGTGGCTGGAGCGGCTGGAGCGCGAGCAGCCCGACACCGTCATCATCAACAACCCGCACAATCCCAGCGGCCTGGTGCTGACGGCGGAGCTGCTGTCGGCGGTGGAGCGCTGGGCGGAGCGGACGGGCGCCACGGTGGTGGGGGACGAGCACTACCGCTTCCTGTCCTCGGAGACGTCCGTGCTGGGCGCGTCCGTGTACCGGCCGGGCTCGCGGCACTTCGTCACCGGCTCCTTCATCAAGTGCCTGGGCTGCCCGGGGCTGCGCATCGGCTGGACGGTGGGTGACACGGCCATGCTGTCGCGGATGCAGAACGAGAAGAACTACACGACGCACACCGTGAACCCGGTGACGGAGTGGGTGGCGCGCGAGGTGCTGCGGGATTTGGACAGTCCTGCGTTGCGCCGCGCTCGGGAGGACTGGCTGCGCAATCGCGCCACGCTCTCTGCCTTCCTGGAGCGCTCGCGCGGTGTCTATGGCGTCGCGCCCCAGGGCGGGCTCGTCACCTGCATCGGCCTGCGGGAGGCTCGGGACGATGCCACCGCGGAGACGCTGCTCAAGGCCCTGTCGGACGCGGGTGTGTTCGTCCTGCCGCTGAGCGCCATGGAGGCGGGCTCGCCGGACGGAGCGCATCCGCTGGAGCGCGGGCACGGTTTTCGATTGGGGCTGGGCATCGCGCCGGAGCGCTTCTCCGAGGCGCTGGACGCCATCGAGCGCGCCACCGCGCGCTGAGCGCCCGCGCTACCGCGTCAGGGACGAGAAGGCATGCTCGCGCGCGGCATAGTCCGCGTCGCGCAGCAGCAGTTGATGCACGCGCCCCTGGAAGGGCGTGGGCACCGCGGGGAAGAGGTGGTGCGTCAGGTGGTACTCGTCATTGCGCGGGAAGACGAGCCGGTTGAGCCAGCCCCACGCGAAGACGTGATTGCGGGAGCGGTGGAACTCGTCCGCGGAGGAGATGATGCCCGCGTGGTCCACCGCGTCTGACCAGTAGCGGATGACCTGGTAGGCGACGAAGTAGGGGATGACGTAGGCCCGCAGGAACACGTCCCAGCCCACGACGAAGTGCGCCACGGCGAGCAGGCCGCCGATGAAGCTCCAGCGCAGCAGCGTCACCCAGACCGGGTCCTCGCGGTGGAACAACACCGGGCGGATGAAGGCGGGCAGGTGGATGAGCAGCAGGGGACGCAGCAGGTGCGACTTCACGAAGGGCCGGTCCGGGTCCGCGAAGCCGAAGCGGCGGCGCGGCTGGAAGTCCAGGTCCTTCTCCGCGTCACCCAGGTGGAGATGGTGGCTGAAGTGGTCCCTGCGATACGGGTCCAGGGCCGTCAGGTCGAGCACCGCCAGCAGGTGTCCCAGGTTCCGGTTGTGGCGCTTGCCGCGCACGAGCATGCCGTGACACGCCTCGTGGAGCATGTTGCCCACCGCGCGAAAGCGCGTCGCGATGAGGAAGGCCATCAGCGGGTACAGGAGCCAGGCGGCGCGCGGCGCGTGTGGCAGCAGCAACTCGAACGCCGCCGCCATGGCCACGGCCAGGCCCAGGTGCAGCGCCAGGTGGGCCAACGCTCCGGGCACGGAGTGCGCGTGGTAGCCGAGCGCGGCGACCTCTCGTGCGTATTCGGCGCGCAGCCTCGCGGCGACAGACGTCGGGCGCACGCCACGCACGGGCCGGGCGGCCGGGGACGGCAGGGCGTCGCTGTCCTCCTGCGGCGCGGCGCTCACGGGAGACCTTTCGGGGCGAGGGGGGCGGACGGAGGGAACGCTAACCGGGCACCCTTCTCCGGGCAAGGCGAGGGGCCGGAGATGTATCGCGCTGTGTCAGATGTATCGCGCTGTGTCAGACAGAAGGCGGCCGGGGCGGTGGGGCCAGCGCGGTGGGCAGGGCCACGCCGTCTCGCGCGGCGAACACCAGTTCCTGGGTGGGAAGGGGGATGCAGACGGACGTGGTGAGGCCCACGTCCGCGAGCAGCTTCGCGTACTCGGACGCGGACAGCAGGTCGCCCTCGTTCGTCATGAAGCGACGGAAGCCGAAGTAGAGGTGGTCGAGGGGGCCGTCGCGGCGCTCGTTGAGCACGTACTCGGCGATGACGAGGATGCCGTCCGGACGCAGTGCCCGGGCCACGCGCGCGAAGATGTCTGGGACGTCCTTCGGGCTCAGCACGTTGAGCACCTGGGGGAGGATGATGACGTCGAAGTCCGCGGCGCCGAAGTCCTGGGTGAAGAGGTTCCCTGGCCAGAAGCGCGCCCGGTCCGCGACCTCCAGCTTCGCGACGTTGCGGCGCACCTGCTCCAGCACGATGGCCTGGTCGAAGTACGTGACGTGTGTGGAGGACGACGCGCGCGCGAAGGCCGCGCCCCACACGCCCGAGCCGGTGCCGATGTCCAGCACCGCGGCGCCCTCCAGCGGACGCACGCCCGCGAGCGTGGCCGCGGCGCGGCGGCTGAGTTGGAAGTGGGTGGCGAACACGGCGGTGATTTGCTGGGAGTTGTCCGCGTAGAAGCGCCCGCTCACCTCGGGGTCCTTCAGGTCGAGCACGTAGCGCTCATGGCGCACCGTCTCGTCCAGGCGTCCGAGGGCCTCCCAGTACCGCGCGGACACGGACAGCGAGCGCACCAGGTAGGCCAGGGCCTTTCCTTCCAGCAGCGTCTTCGCCTCAGGTGTCAGCGCCCACCCATCCTCCTGGCGCCGCGTCATTCCCAGCACGGCCAGCGCTTCCAGCAGCGCCCCGGGGGCACGCGTGGACGTGGACTCGCCCAGCGCCTGCTCCGTGCGGACGTCCTCGGCGAGCGCCGCCAACAACCCGCTCTGTCCCGCGGCCAGGAGAACCTGGGTACGCAGGCCGCTGCGGGTGAAGCGGTCGAAGAAGTCCTCGTGCGCGGGAGTGGCGAACGGCGTGGGAGCTACCAGCCGCTCGCGCAGGTGGCTGAGGACGTCCCAGCGCTGTCCCTCGAAGTCCACCGGCTCGCCGGACTTCACGGCGTCGGCCAGCAGCCCCATGGGGCCCCACCAGGGGAGCTCGGCTTGAAGCTGCTGGCGGAAGGGCGCGTCGCCCAGGAGGGTGGCGGTGTGGGGCGCGAGGCTGAAGCGGCGCGCGTCGTCCATGCGGACGAAGTCCAGGCACACCAACAGCTCCAGCAGGGAGCGGAGTCCTCGCGCGGAGCAGCCGAGCCGCTCCGCCAGCGTCTCCACTGGCAGTGGTTCGCCACGGCCCTCCACGGTGAGTGCGTCGAAGAGTCCCACCCGGAGCGCTGTCTGGAAGAGGGCGGACTCGTTGGAGGCGTTGCGCGCCCAGAAGTGGAGTGACTGTGCGAGGGAGGCGGGCTCGTGGGGGGCGGCCATGGGCCCTCAGCTTGTTCCCACCCGTCCTCCGGGTGCAACCCGGCTCCCTCGCGGCAGGGCCGGGAGCGGCTCTGATACGCTTGAGACATGGAATCACGCGCGTCGATGGTGCAACTCGTCGAAGAGTTCCTGCGTGCGGAAGCGCGCGTCCGTGACGTCTGGGTGTCGCCCGAGGTGGCCTGGGTGGTGCCTCGGCGCGCGGTGCGAGCGGCTGAACTGGACGCACTGCTTCACGAGCGCCTGGGGCCGGATGTGCCCGCCGTGGCGCTGGTGGACGCGCTGCCCCGGCTCGATTCCGGCGACGTGGATGCGGCGGCGCTGCGCCAGTGCATGCCGCCCGTGCCCGCGAGGCTTCAGGCCCTGGAGGACGCGCTCCGGCAGCAGGGCATCGAGGCGGTGGCGCTCGTGGGGACCCGGCGGGACGAGGAGGTCCACACGCCGCTGGACGCCTTGCTTCCCGCCGCACTGCGACTGAAGTCAGGGGGCGTGGCATCCGTGTCTTCGGCCCGGGCTGCGGCGCGGATGGACGCGGGCGGCCGGCCTTCCCTCATCGATTCAGGACCGCGCAGCATGCCCGCGGGAGCGCCGCGGACGCTCGTCGAGCTGCTCCAGCAGGCCGTGGCGCACGCGCCCGAACATGTCATCACCTTCATCGACGTCCAGGGGCAGCGGGAGACGCTGACGTTCGCCGCGCTCTGGGACGAGGCGCTCCGGCTGTGGGGCGGTCTGCGGGCGCGGGGCGCGAAGGCGGGTGACAGGGTGATGCTCGCGATGGAGCGCCCGGGTGACTTCGTGCGTGGCTTCTGGGCCTGCACGCTCGGCGGCGTCGTGCCGGTGCCGCTGGCGCTGCCGGCGTCGCTGGATCGCTCGCAGCCTGGTGTCGCGCGGCTCATCTCGGTGTCGGAGCGGCTGGGGACGCCGTGGCTGCTCACGGAGGCGAGGGCCACGGCGCCGCTGTCGGAGGCGGGGTTGCGCGCCCTATCGCTGCAATCCCTGTCAGGCGCGGAGCCGGGGCCCCTCGCGGCCGTGGACCCGGAGGCGCCCGCCATCCTCTCCTTCACGTCTGGGAGCACCGGGCGTCCCAAGGGCGTGGTGCTGAAGCACGCCAACCTGATGGCGATGGGCGAGGGGATGGTGGCCGGCGGTTGGTACCTGCCTGGGGACGTGGGCGTGAGCTGGATGCCCTTGGACCACGTGGCGGGGACGAGCTACCCCCACCTGCTCGCGCTGCGCACCCGCACGCCCCATGTACTGGTGGCGCGCGATTACGTCCTGGCGGACGTGCTGCGCTGGCTGGATTTGCTCTCGGAGTTCGGCGGGACGATGAGCTGGGCTCCCAACTTCGCCTACGGCCTGGTGGCGGACCGGCTGGAGCGCGAGGAGCGCCGCGCGTGGCGGCTGGAGCAGGTGCGGGTGCTGGCCTCTGGTGGCGAGTCCGTGCTGCCCGCGACGCTCCGGCGCTTCTCCGAGCCCCTGCGCGACAGCGGACTGCGCGAGGACGCGGTGTGCCCGGCCTGGGGCATGGCGGAGACGTCGTCCTTCTTCTCGATGACGCGGGGCGTGCGGACCCATCCCGTGGAAGCGGCGACGGAGCTGGGACCGCCTCCGGTGGGCGCGGCCCTGCGTGTGGTGGACGACGCCGACGCGGTGGTTCCCGAAGGTCAGGTCGGCCACCTGCAGGCCCGGGGGGCGCAGGTGCTGTCCGGCTACCTGGATGACGCGGAACTCAACGCGCGCTCCTTCACGGCCGATGGCTGGTTTCGCACCGGGGACATGGCCGTGATTCAGGACGGGCAGATGTCCATCGCGGGGCGCCAGAAGGAGGTCCTCATCCTCCACGGCAACAACGTCTACCCGCAGGACATCGAGGAGGTGGTGGAGTCGGTGCCTGGCGTGCTGCCGTCGTACACCGTGGCCTGCCCGACGCGGAGCGGTACGGCACAGACGGATGAACTGGCTGTCTGCTTCGTGCCCACGCCGGATGCGCCGCCGCTAGCGGAGTTGCTGCGGAGCATCCGGGAGAAGGTGGGCAGGGTGCTCGGCTTCCATGTCGCGCACCTGTTGCCCCTGGAGCGCCAGCAGGTGCCGCGCACGGAGCTGGGGAAGCGGGGCCGCACCGAACTGCGGCGCCGTTTCGAGGCGGGCGAGCTGGAGGCCGAGTACCACCGCGCGCTGCGCGTCCTGGGCGGACCCGCCACGATGCCGCCGTGCCTGGCGGTGTCCCGGTGGGTGCCTCGGCCGCTGGCGTCCAGGGCGGGAACGCGCGGTGCCGTGGTCGTCATCGCGGACGAAGCCTTCGCCGAGGCATTGCGCGAACAGGCCGACGGCCGCGAGGTGGTGCGGGTGGCGCCGGAGGCGAGCGGTGAACTCGTTCGTGCCATTGAGGCCCTTGCGGAGCGCCGTGTGCCTTGTGACGACGTGGTGGTGCTGCTGCCGGAGGCGCAGGAGACGCCCGCGGTCCGTGAGTCTTTGCTTCGCGGGGAGGTGGCGGCTGCGGATGTGCGCTTCCAGGACGCTGCCTTCAGAGCGCCTGGCAGAGGCGTGTCCGGGGGCGTTGCTGCACCTGCCCAGGGCACGGCCTCGGACGGCGCGATGCAGGCGGCGCCGGCCGCGCATCTGGCCGCACCTGCCCAGGGCACGGCCTCGGACGGCGCGATGCAGGCGGCGCCGGTCGCGCATCTGGCCGCACCTGCTCAGGGCACGGCCTCGGATGCCGTGCCGCAAGCGGCGGTGGCCTCTCGCATGGCGCCACTGCTTCATGCGCTCCAGTCCCTGTCCAAGCGAGGCGAGGGCGCTCCGGTCGTGCGCGTGCTCGCGGTGCTTCCGGAGCCGGGAGGGGACGACGCGGCTTCGCTGGCCGCCTTGCTGACGCCGGGCCTGCTCTGGAGCGCCGCGGCGGAGGTTCCGGGGCTGGAAGCGCGGGTGGTGTGGACGCCAGCGGACGCATCCGCCACCGCCCATGCTGTCGCCCGCGAACTCGCCTCCCAGGATGCCGCGCGCGAGGTGGCGTGGCGGGAAGGCACGCGGTGGGAGCGCGTCTTCACCCCATGGACGCCGCCACCGCTCGCGGCACCCCAGCGCCTCAAGCGGGGAGGGCTCTATCTGGTAACAGGCGCGCTCGGTGGCCTGGGACGTGAATGGGCACGTCAGCTGCGGCAGGGGCTGGACGCCCGGCTGCTGCTCGTGGGGCGGCGCCCTCATGGTCCCGAGGCAAGGGCGCTGGAGTCCGAGCTGGGCACCGCGAAGTATGTCTCCGTGGACGTCACGAACGAGGTCGCGCTTCGGAATGCCGTGCACGACGCGGAGGCGCACTTCGGTCAGTCGCTCGATGGCGCCTTCCACTTCGCGGGCACGCTGACGCCCGTCGCGTTGGAGCACGAGACGCCGGAGACACTGGTACAAGGCGCCGCCGCACATGCACTGGGCGCGAGGGCCATCGCGACCGTCTTGAAGGACAGGCCCCAAGCCGTCTGCGTCTTCGCGGCGTCGTTGATGGGGACGCTGGGCGCGGGCCGCCACGCGGCCTACTGCGCCGGCACGGCCTTCCTCGAACGGTTCGCCGAGCGGCTGACCGCACAGGGCCGCCACGCGGTGGCGGTATCACTGAGCCAGGTGCGGGAGACGGGGCTCGCGCGCTCACTGGGGGCCGCGCCGCCGGGCTACCGGGTGCTGGAGCCATCCCAGGCCCTGGCCTCCGTGGCCTTGGCGGTGGAGCACGCGCCCGCGCATCTGCTGTCAGGCGTGGTGGGGTCGGCCTGGCCCTGGCGTCAGGCGGGATTGGGCGAAGGGCAGCGCCTGGACACGGCCCATGTCTTCCTGGTGCAGCGGCCGGGAGACATCCCGCCCGTGGGACTCTCCGACGCGGTGCTTCATCCCCTGCCGGAATGGCCCCGCCGAGCGGACGGCGCGGTGGACCGTGATGCCCTGGCCGCCGCCCTCTCGGGGGCGGGGGACGGAGCCGCCGCCGGGCCATTCGAGACGGTGGTGATGGACGCCTTCCACGAGGTCCTCGGGGCCCAGGGCGTGGGCGTCGGTTCTGACTTCTTCACGCTGGGCGGCAGCTCGCTCCAGGCCACCCGGGTGGTGGCGCGCATCAACGAGCGCACCGGCCTGCAACTGCGCGAGGTGGCCCTGTTCGAGCACCCCACGGCCACGGCGCTGGCGGAGCACGTGCGGCGCGTGGTGGACCTGACGCAGTTGGACATCTCGGTGCTCAGCGACGCGCAGGTGGACCTGCTCCTGCGCGTGTTGGAGCCCACGTGAGCGAGGCGGTAGTCCCTCCGTCCCGTCCGTTGTAGCGTCCACCTACCCGGGCATACGTCTTGCCCGGGCATGGCACCGGACCGAGGAGTCTGCGTGACGCTGTGGTCGCTCACCGTTCAAAGTGTGCTGGCCCGCCCCCGAAGCTGGGTGGTGGGGCTGCTGGCGGCAGGCGCGGCGGCGCTGCTGACGCCGGGCGTGTCGTTGATGGGCAGCATCCATGATGGCACGCGGCGAAGTCTCATCGAGAGCGGCGCGGGGGACCTCCAGGTCTACGCCGCCGCCTCCACGGGAACGCCCCAGGTGGTGGTGGGGCCAGGGGGCGTCCCGGACCTGCAGCCCATTCCGGACTACGGCGCCCTGGAGCCTCGGCTGCGCGACCTCCCCGGCATCCAGGAGGTGGTGCCGCTGGAGCTGGGTATGGGCGCCGTGTTCCGTGGCAACGCCCTGGATGAAAAGCTGGCAGTGTTGCGCGAGGCGGCGCGGGCGCCGGCCTCCGAGGACCGGGACGCACGGCTGCGCCGTCTGGGCGAGGACCTGCGGCTGACGCTGGCGCGGGTGGCGCGCAACGCGGATCGCCGGAGCGAGGCCTTCGCGGAAGAGCCCGCCTTCGCCGATGACCTGCGCGTGCTGCGGGACGCGGCCGAGCCCGCCTTCTGGGAGCGGCTCACCGAGGACCCACAGGGCCTGCTGGAGGTGTTGGAGAACCGCGTGGCGCGGCAAGCGGGCGAGGGTGAAGAGCTTCCGGTGGACTACCTGGGCACGGACGTGGCGCGCTTCGCCCGGGCCTTCCCGCGCTTCGAGCTCGTCTCCGGGCAGCTTCCTCCGCCAGGGACGCGGGGCCTCGTCATGGGGCACGCGACGTACGAGCAGCACTTCAAGCACCCCATCGCCGTGCGCATGGACACGCTGCGCCGCGAGCGCGAGCGGGGCCTCACGTTGGCGGAGGACGAGCAGCTCCGAACGCTGGTGGAGCGCAACGTCGCGGAGGTGCCGGACCTGGTGGCTCGCCTGGACATCGAGCGCGCCACGGCGCTCCAGGCCGGACTGGCCCGCGTGCTGGGCGAGCCGGGCGAACTGGAGGCCCTGCTGGCGCGCTTCCTCTCGGTGGACGACGCCAACTTCGACACCCGCTTCGGACAGTTCTACGGGGAGCTGGCGCCCTCGCTGCCGCTGTACCGGCTCAAGCCCGGGGACGTGCTGTCACTGAAGACGCCGCTGGAGAGTGGCACCGCCGTGCCAGTGCGAGTCTTCGGCATCTTCCGCTTCCGGGGCCTGGGCGGCGACGACGGCCGGGTCAACACCATGAGCGTGGTGGACCTCGTCACTGCGCGGCACCTGTCTGGCCGCTTCACCCAGGCACAGCAGGACGAGGCGCGGGCGCTGTTCGAGACCTTTGGCATGGAAGGGGAGGCCATGGCGCCCCCCGAGTCCCTGGACGCCTTCCATCCGCCCGACATCGTGGACGCGGAGGCGCAGACGGCGCACACCGAACAGGCCCCGGTCTTCGAGCGTGCCCGGGCCCTGCCGGAGACCTTCTCCGAGGACGAACTCTCACGCGGCACGGTGTTGCAGGCCGCGGTGGTGCTGGCGCCCGGCGCCTCCGCCGAGGACGTCGCGGCCCGCATGCGCGCGCTGCCCGGTGGTGAAGCCCTGGCCACGGTGGGTTGGCAGGAGGCGGGTGGGCTGCTGGGCGGTCTGGTGGTGATGCTCCAGGCGGTGCTGCTGCTCTTCGCGCTGCTGATGTCCTCCTTCGTCGCGTTGGTCGCCGCTGGAACGCTGCTGCTGCTGGCGCGGGAACGCGTGGCGGAGGTCGGCACGCTGCGCGCGGTGGGAATGCAACGTCGCGAGGTCTTCACCTCGCTGCTGCTGGAAGGGTCGCTGCTGGGCGGTATCGGCAGCGTCCTGGGCGCGGTGCTGGGCGCGGCGCTGCTGTGGCTTGCGACCGGAGACGGCGTGGCGGTGGAAGATGGCTCCCTGCAGTTCTTCCTGGGCGGCCCGGTGCTGCGTCCAGCGCTGTCGCTGGGCGGAACCGTGGCCGTGGTGGTGGCGGTGACAGCCGTGGTGCTGCTGGCGACATTGGTACCGGCGTGGCGAGGCAGCGCGGTGGAGCCCATCGAAGCCATGCGGAAGGGCGAGGGCTGAACCGATGCGCGCACTCCTCCAGATTGCCTTCCGAAACCTCCTGGCCCACCGCGAGCGGGGGCTGTTGCTGCTCATCGTGCTCGCGGGCGCCAGCGCCGTGCTGGTGGGCGTGATGTCCGTGAGCGCGGGCGTCGCCCGGGCGCAGCGCGAGGCGGTACGGACCTTCCTCGCGGGCGACCTCAACGTCGGGGGCTACTTCAAGGAGCATCCCGACTCCATCTTCCCCGTGGTGGGTGACACCTCGCGGGTCCGCTCCGTTCTCCAGCCGCACGTGCCCGCGGAGTGCCAGGTGCGCGAGCGGGGCCGGGGCTCGGCCACCGCGGGCGCTGGGCGGCACCGGGTGCGCTCGTACCTGATGAGCCTGGACGTCGCGGCCGAGGGCAACGCGGGCTTCCGGGTGCGCACCGGTTCGCTGGAAGCCCTCGCGCAGCCACGCACGGTGGCGCTGTCCACGTCGCTGGCGGAGCGGCTCCAGGTGGAGGTGGGCGAGCTGGCCACGCTCTTCGTGCAGATGCCGGGCGGCAAGCGCAACGCGGTGGACGTGGAGGTGGTGGCCCTGCTGGAGCGCGCGGGTGTCCTGGGCGAGTCCGCGGGGTTGCTGGTGTCCAACACGATGCTGCGTGAGCTGTATGGCTTCCGTCCGGACTCGGCCAGCGTGATTCAGCTCCTCTGCGGCGACGGCACGGAGCTGGAGCCCCTGGCGGGGACGCTGCGTGGCGCGCTCCAGAAGGCCGGCTACGAGGTGCTGCCGCCCGCGCACGAGGCCTACGGCGACAAGCTGGGGCCGCTGCTGCGCGAGGGCTGGGCGGGCCAGAAGCTGGACGTGAGCACCTGGGAGGACGAGGCGGCCTTCCTCGACTTCGTGGGCCAGGGCCTGGGGCTGCTGCTGGTGCTGGTCGGCGCGGTGGTGTTCGGCGTGGTGGTGGTGGGGCTCTTCGTCTCGCTCAACGTGTCGGTCCGCGAGCGCACGCGGGAGATTGGAACGCTGCGAGCCATGGGCATGCAGCGCCGCTCGCTGGTGGCCGCCTTCATGCTGGAGGGGCTGCTGGTGGGGTGGGCGGCCTCGCTCGTGGGCGCTGGCATGGCGGCGGGTCTGGGTGTGCTCCTGCGCGACGTGCTGCCAGTGCCGGACGCGCTCTCCACCTTGTTCTTCAGCGGCACGCTGCCGCTGGCGCCCACCCTGGGGCACGTGGTGACCGCGGTGTTCCTGGTGACGCTGGGCGCGGGCCTGGCTTCCATCGTCCCGGCTTTCCGGGCCGCTTCGCTTCCTCCTCGTTCCGCCATGGAGTCCTTGTGATGAACGCACGACGCCCGCTGTCCGTCCTGTTGCTCGGCTGGACCCTGCTGCTTCCGGCGGTGGCGCTCGCGGAGGCCCAGCCCAAGCTGGCGCCCGATGCCCTGCTGCGCCACATCGACGAGAAGATGTCCTTCACCAGCGACTACAAGGGCGTCATCCGCCTCTATGAGACGCGCAAGGACGGCGCCAAGCGGGCCATGGAGGTCCACGTCTACCGGCGCGAGGCCGACAACGACTTGCTCTTCCTCTCCACCAAGCCGCGGCACCTCGCGGGCATGGGGACGCTGCGCATTGGCCGCAACCTGTGGGACTACGAGGCGACGACGGGCTCGTGGCGGCGCAACACCCAGCGCACCAACCTGCTCAACACCTTCACTTGCGAGGCGGACTTCGACCGCTCGCGACTGGCCGAGGACTACGCCGGCAAGGACGAGGGCGACGACACCGTCAACGGCGTGGCGTACCGCAAGCTGCTGCTGACGGCGAAGAACGACCAGGTGACGTTCCCGCTGA
Source organism: Myxococcus sp. AB056 (assembly GCF_006547365.1). Taxonomy (NCBI): domain Bacteria; kingdom Pseudomonadati; phylum Myxococcota; class Myxococcia; order Myxococcales; family Myxococcaceae; genus Myxococcus; species Myxococcus sp. AB056. Next base: position 35,862 of record NZ_VHLB01000022.1, read on the forward strand.
TGCGCATCTGGGTGGACCCGCAGAACAACATCGTCAAGAAGGTGGGCTACACCGCGTCCGGCCGCACGCTGCGCACCGACATCGTGCGCAGCTACCAGCGCATCAAGGACCCGCTCTCCGGCAAGCATGTCCTCCACTACAAGGAAGTGCTGGAGACGGAGGAGCAGGAAGGCACGCAGATGGTGGTCCGCTACGACGAGGTGGTGTTGGCGCCGCTGGACGCCAACATCTTCACCAAGGCGTGGCTGGAGAGCCGCCTGCGCTGATTAGCCTCCCTGCCGCTTCAGCACCTCCAGGAGGTGGTTCGCCAGCTCCTGGACACAGGGCTGCTGGAGCGTGCCGAAGTGGGAGCTGGCCAGCGGCACCACGTCGAGCTGCTCGCGCGTCAGGTGCCGCTCCCAGCCCAGTGTGTCCCCGTGCAGGGCCCGTGACGGCGCGCTCGTGAAGAGCTGCACCCGGGCGCGCACGGACGGCACCTTCCAGCCCACCACCTGCGGCACCAGCACCTCGCCCAGCACGTGCCAGATGCGGCGCAGGTCGGCGGCGCGCGAGTGGGGGGCCAGCATGCCCAGCTCACGGCCCAGCGCCGTCACCCGCTCCCAGCGCGCGGCGTCGTCCAGCGGGGCCAGCTCCGCCTCCAGCGCGGCGTCCAGGACGCCGAACTCCTCCGCCATGGAGCGCACCGGGTCCTCCGCCGAGCCCTGAGGCCCTTCCACCGCGGGCAGGGCATCCACCAGGGCCAGCAGCTCCACGGTTTCGCCCTGCGCCTCCAGCGCCGCCGCGACGCCCAGCGCCGGGTAGCCGCCGAACGAGTAGCCCGCGAAGCGGTAGGGGCCGTGTGGCTGCACCGCTTGGATGTCCCGCACGTAAGCCTCGATGCGCGCGTCGAAGGTGGCGTGGCCGTGCTTCGACTGCGTCTCGGGGGCCTGGACGCCGTAGCATCGCAGGCCGGGCTCCAGCAGCGGGGTGAGGTTCCGGTAGTAGTGCAGCTCGCCGTCGGCGGGGTGGAACACGAAGAAGGGCGGCGCGGACTTCGGCGTCTGCTTGCCGGACAGGGACACCACGCTGGAGCGCGGAGGGCCCTCGGCCAGCAGCTCGTGCACGGCATCGGCCGTCTCACGGAACACCGGGTACTGGAAGAGCGTGGCCAGGGGGACGGGCACGCCCAGCTCCTCCTCCAGCCGGCTCAGCAGCCGCATCGCGAGGATGGAGTCGCCGCCCACCTGGAAGAAGTCATCACCCGCGCTGACGTCCGTGCGTCCCAGCACCTCGCGCCACAGCCGCTCCATCGCCATCTCCAGCGTGGTGCGGAAGGGCGTCTCCAGGTGCTCTCCCGGAGTCTCCTGCACGGGCGCCACGGCGGGCTGCGCGGACAGGTCCGGCAGCGCCTGCCGGTCCACCTTGCCGTTGGCGTTGATGGGCAGCGCCTCCAGGACGACGAGGGCCGCGGGCACCATGTACGACGGCAGCCGCGCCGCGACGTGCTCACGCAGCGCGTCCGCGCGCACGTCCTTGGGCGGCGCCTGGAGGTACGCCTGGAGCTGCGTCTGTCCGGAGCCGCCGGCGCGCGCCAGCACCACGGCTTCCTCGACGCCTGGGAACTGGCGCAAGCAGGCCTCGATTTCGGCCAGCTCGACGCGGAAGCCTCGAATCTTGATTTGATGGTCCGCGCGGCCGAGGAAGCGCAGCCGCCCGTCCGGCAGCATCCGGGCCAGGTCACCCGTGTGGTACATGCGCGCGCCGGGCTCGGTGGCGAAGGGGTCGGGGATGAAGCGCTCGGCCGTCATGTCCGGAGCGCCCAGGTAGCCCCGAGCCGGCGCTGCGCCGCCGATGTACACGCGCCCTGGCAGCCCTGGCAGCACCGGCTCCAGGTGCTCGTCGAGCAGGTGGATGCGCACGCGAGAGATGGGCCGGCCGATGGGGAAGGTGGCGTCGGTGCCCAGTCCCTCGGCGCCCGGGATGTCACAGGTGGCGGAGGTAATCGTGCACTCGGTGGGGCCGTAGACGTTGAGCCACGGTGCATGGCCACCGCCCACGCGCACCCAGGCTTCATACGTCTCGCGCTTGAGCACGTCGCCACCGGGCGCCAGCAGGCGCAGCCGCGAGGGCACTCGCTGGCCGTGGGACTCCATCTGGCGAATCCACTCCTCGATGTACGTGGGGGGCAGGCTGATGAGGGTGATGTCCGTCTCCTCCAGGTACGGCGTCATGACGTGCGCGGGCACCAGTCCGCTGCGCATCACCACCGTGGCGCCCACCACGAGCGGCGGGTAGAGGTCCTCCGCCGCCGCGTCGAAGCTGAGCGGCGCGAACTGGAGCATCCTGTCGCCCGGGCGCAAGCCGAAGCGCGCGGCCAGGGCGACGTTGTGGTTCACCACGCTGCGGTGCTCCACCATGACGCCCTTGGGCTCGCCGGTGGAGCCGGACGTGAAGACGATGTACGCCACTTGCGAGGCCGAGACGTGCCGGGGTCCGGGCTCCAGGTCCTCGGCGATGTGCGCGGGCTGGGGCGGCACCTCCACGTCGGGCACCAGGCCCGCGTGTGCCTCCAGCGCTTCCGCATCCACCCACAGCCGCTTCACCCCTGAGCGCGTCAGCACCGAGCGCTTGCGAGGCTCCGGCCACCCCGCGTCCAGCGGGACGTAGGCGCCGCCCGCCTTGAGGATGCCCAGCAGCGCGGCCATGCCCTGGTTGGAGGGCTCCATCACCACGCCCACGCGCTCTTCGGGCTGCATGCCCCGGGAGAGCAGGCGCGCGGCCAGCGCGTTGGCGCGGGCGTTGAGCTCCGCGTAGCTCCACGTCGAATCGCCATGGGCCACGGCGGGGGCCTGTGGCGAGCGGCGCACCTGCGCCTCGAAGAGCGTGTGGATGCAGGCGCCCTCTGGAATGTCCTGCGGGCCACCATCCAACGTGGCCAGCACCTGCGCGCGCTGCTGCGAGGACAGCAGGGGCAGCCGGGCAAGAGGCGCGTCCGGTGCGCGAACGGCCTCGGTGAGCAGTTGCTCGAAGGCGCGGGCCATGCGCTGTGCCGTGGCGGAGGTGAAGAGGGCGCTGTCGGTGGCGAGGAAGCCCAGCGTCCCGCCCTCGGGCCGTTCGATGAGGTGCAGCACCACGTCGTAGGCGGGGAAGATGCTCTCGCCGTCCAGGTACGTGGTACCCAGTCCGTTGAAGGACAGGGACGCGGGGCTGTCCAGCAGCAGCAGGGCCTGGGCCAGCGGCGGCGCGGTGCGAGGCGCATCCGGCTGCACCGCGTCCGCGATGCGCTTGAAGGGGACCTCCTGGTTCGCCGTGGCGTGCCCCACCACGTCCCAGGCGCGGCGCAGGAGCGCGCGGAAGGACGGCGTGCCCGCCACCTCGGTGCACAGCGGCAGCACGTTGGCGAAGTAGCCCACCTGCCGCTCGGCGCCCGGTATCACGCGGCCCGAGAAGGGTGACGCGACGACGACGTGCGGCTGCGAGCTGAGGCGGTGCAGCCACAGTTGCATCAACGCGAGCACCGCGGTGAAGGGAGACACGCCCTCGCGCCGGGCCAGCGCGTGGAGCGCCGACATCGCCTCGGAGTCGAGGGACAGGGGCTCCGGCCGCATGTTCGCGTTCAGCGCGGGCGCGCGGCGAGGGAAGTCCAGCGGCAGATCGAGGACGGACGGCGCGTGCGCCAGCGCGGTCTTCCAGGAGGCCACGGCGGCGTCCACCTCGAGCAGGTGCGCGGGGCTCCGCTGCCAGAGCGCGAAGTCCGCATACGTCCGCGCCGTCGGAGGCAGCAGCGGCGTGGCTCCGGCCCAGGCCTGGGCGAGCTCCTCCAGGAAGGCCCCCATTCCGATGCCGTCGTTGACCAGATGGCTCATGGACGCGACGAGCACATGGCGCGTGCGACTGGCGTCCAGCCGTGCCAGCTCGAAGCGGTACAGCGGGCCCTGGTCCACGGCGAAGGGCTCGCGGTCATGCCGGGTGGCGATGGCGCGCGCGGCGTCCAGGGCCTCGGCGGCGGACAGGTGGGACAGGTCTGTCTGGACGAGCACCGGCCGGGTGACGGGATGCTCCTGGGTGAAGACGGCTCCGTGCTCCAGTCGGAAGGTGGTGCGCAGCGTGGCGTTGCGCTCCAGCACGGCCTCCAGGGCGGTCTCCAGACACGCGACGTCCAGCGCGCCGTCGAGCACCAGCGCAGCGACGACGACGAAGGGCGGCGCCTCCGGGAGCTGCATCGCGTACCAGAGGCGCTCCTGCACCAGCGACGCGGGGATGCGCTCCGGCCGTGCCTGGGGCATGGACTCCACACGCTCCGAGACCTTGGGGGACGCATCGATACGGGCCGCGAGCGCCGCCAGCGTGGGCGTGGCGAACAGCGTGGCCACGGGCAGCTCGACGCCCAACCGCTCCCGGACACGCGAAGCGAGCTGGACGGACAACAGCGAGTGGCCTCCGAGTTCGAAGAAGTCGTCCCGGGCACCCACGCGCTGCACGCCCAGCAGCTCCTCCCAGAGCTGAGCCAGGGCGTGCTCGGTGGGCGTGGACGGCGAAACGAAGTCCTCGTCCGAAGCCGCGGGGGCTTCCGGCGCGGGCAGTGCTTCCCGGTCCACCTTGCCATTGGCCGTCAGCGGAAGCCGAGCCAGCGCGACGAGCGCGGAGGGCACCATGTGTGCGGGCAGCCGCTGTGCCAGTGATGCGCGCAGGGGCTCCGTCTCTGGCACCGCGTCGTGGCCGGTGACGTAGCCCACCAGCCGGGGGCCCGTGGTGCCGTCCTCACGGAGGACCACCACCGCGGCAGCGACACCCGGCAGCTCGATGAGCGCGGCTTCCACCTCGCCCGGCTCCACGCGGTGGCCACGCACCTTCACCTGGAAGTCCACGCGGCCCAGGTACTCCAGCACGTCCGACGGCCGCAGCCGCACCCGGTCGCCGGTGCGGTACATCCGCGCGCCCGGAACGGAGGAGAACGGGTCCGGCACGAAGCGCTCGGCGGTGAGCTCAGGCCGGCGCCAATACCCACGCGCGACGCCTTCACCTCCGATGTAGAGCTCGCCAGGGACACCCGCCGGCACCGGCCGGAGGGCGGCGTCCAGGACATAGAGTTGCGTGTTGGCGATGGGACGGCCAATGGGCACCGCGCCTTCCACCGGCGTGTCTGCCTCCACGGTGTGGACGCAGCAGCCCACCACCGTCTCCGTGGGGCCGTACTCGTTGATGAGCCGCGTGCCCGGTGCGTGCTGCCGCCAGGGCTCCACGGTGGCGGAGGTGAGCGCCTCGCCACCGATGACGAAGGCGCGGGTATGGCCCGCGCGCGCCTCGGGCGGAAGCTGCGCGGCCAGCATCTGCAAGTGGGCAGGCGTCAGCTTCACCAGGCTGAAGTCCGCGCTCGTGCGGAGCGCGGTGGCCAGGCCTTCCACGCCGTCCTCTTCCGGAACGAGCGTCACGGGCCTGCCCGCGGTGAGCGGCAGCAGCAGGCTGGTGACAGTGAGGTCGAAGGCCAGTGAGGAATGAACGGGGGCGCCCGCGCCGTCGTCGACGGCATACGCCTTCCGGGCCCAGTGCAGGTAGTTCACCACGCCCCGGTGCTCCACCATGACGCCCTTGGGGCGCCCGGTGCTGCCGGAGGTGTAGATGAGGTAGGCGAGGTCCTCCGCTGAAGCGACGGATTCGAGCGGCGCGTCCGACTCACGCCCGGCGGTGTGTTCCCATTCGGAGTCCAGGCACAGCATGAGTGCCTGCGAGACGGGCAGCGTGTCCGCCACCGCGTCCTCGGTGACGAGCACGGGCGCGCCGGTGTCCTCCAGCAGGAAGCTCAGCCGGGCGGGAGGCTGGGACGCATCCATCGGAACATAGGCGCCTCCCGCCTTCAGCACGCCGAGCACCGCTACGACCATGTCCACGGAACGGCGGAGGCACAGGCCCACCAGCGTCTGGCTTCGGACGCCCATCCGTCGCAGGTACCGCGCGAGCTGGTTGGCACGTGCATCCAGCTGGCCGTAGGTCATCACGTCCCCGTCGTGCAGGACGGCGGGGGCATCCGGCGCGCGCGCGGCCTGGGCCTCGAACAGCGCGTGGACGGTGTGCTCGCGCGGGAAGTCCGCGCCAGTGTCGTTCCACGTCCGGAGCAGGTGTTCTCGCTCACTCGAGGGCAGCAGCTCCAGCGCGGACACCGCGGTGTCCGGCGCTTCCAGCGCGTGCTGGAGCAACCGGACGTAATGTCCGATGAGCCGCTGTGCGGTGGTGGGCTCGAACAGCTCGGTGCCGTAGCGCAGCGCCAGGGTGTAGCCGGTGGGGGATTCAGCGACCCACAGCGACAGGTCGAACGGACTGGTGAGCAGCTCCGGCTGGAGCGGCCGGGCGCGCAGGTTCGGGAAGGCGTCCGCCAGCGTGCGGTCCGCGCGCACCAGGTCGAACATCACCTGGAACAGCGGCGAGTGCCCGGCGGAGCGCTCCACGCCCAACGCCTGGACGACCCGGTCCAGCGGGACGTCCTGGTGCGCCAGCGCTTCCAGCGTGGTGGCGCGCACGCCGGCCACCAGCGAGGTGAAGGACGCATCCGGCGCCACGGGCGTGCGCAGCGCCACGGTGTTGAGCATCAGCCCGACCACACCCTCCAGCGCTGGATGCGTGCGCCCGGAGACAGGCGTGCCGACGCAGAAGTCCTCCTGGCCGGAGTAGCGGTGGAGCAGCGCCGAGAACGCGGACAGCAGCACCATGTACGGCGTTGCCTGGTGCTCGCGGCAGAAGGACTGGAGCGCGCGCACCGTGTCGGCGGACAGGGCGTGGCCCTGGGTGATGGCGCCGGTGAGCAGTGGCGATGCGGGCCGAGGCTTGTCCGGGGTGAGCCGCAGCAGGCCGGGCACGCCTTCGAGCTTCTGCTTCCAGTAGGTGAGCTGGGCCTCGTCCCGTTCCCGGGCAGGAGGGGTGCGCAGCCACGCGGCGATGTCCGCATGCTCCAGCCGGGGCGTCGGCAGCGTGGGCGTGCGGCGTTGATGGAACGCCGCGTAGGCTTCGCCCAGCTCGCGCACCAGGACGTCCAGCGACAGCCCGTCCACCACGAGGTGATGGAAGGCGAGCAGCAGGACGTGCTGCTCCGGCGCCGTGCGCAGCAGCCGGAAACGATAGAGCGGGCCGCGCGCCAGGTCGAAGGATGCGTGAACCGCGTCCCGGGCCCACTGCGCCGCGGACGGCGCTTCTTCCACCTCCAGGACGCGCGGAGGCACGGGGCACAGCACGGGCGTCGGAAGGCCGTCGCGCGCCGGAACGGCGAGCCGCAGCACCGGATGCCTCGTCACCAGCCAGCGCAAGGCGTCTTCCATCGCCGCCGCGTCCAGAGGACCGTCCAGCTCCACCGCCTCCGCGAGGTGATAGGCGCTGGTGCCCGGATGGAGCTGCTGCACGAACCACAGCCGCTCCTGCGTGGGAGAGAGGACCAACGCGGCGTCCGCTGGACGCGGCACGGGCGCGGGGAGCGGGGCCGCGCCGTCACGCCGCGTCTCCAACTCGCGCGCGAGGCCCGCGACGGTGGGCTCGGTGAAGAACGCCTGGAGTGGGAACTCCACGTCGAACGCCTGTCGCACTCGCGCCACCAGCCGCGTGGCGGCCAGCGAGTGACCTCCGATGTGGAAGAAGTCGTCCTCGCGCCGCACCTGCGGCAGGCCCAGCACCTGGCAGAACAGCAGGGCGAGCAGCTCCTCGACGGCGCCACGGGGACGCGCTTCGGGCGCGGCCTCCGGCTCGATGTCCGGGATGGGCAGGGCCGCCAGTGCCTTGCGGTCCACCTTGCCACTGGTCGTCATCGGCAGGGCGGTCAGCACCGTGAAGCGTGAGGGCACCAGCGCCTCGGGCAGCGCGCGCGACAGTCCTTCGCGGAGCCGGGACTCGACGCCGGCAGCCGTGCCTTCCAGAACGAGGAACGCCTCCAGGCGTGCATCTCGCTGAGTGCCGCGCACCACCACCGATGCCTGCCTCACACCGGGCTGGCGCAGGAGGGCGGCCTCCACTTCCTCCAGCTCCACGCGGACGCCGCGCACCTTCACCTGGAAGTCGGTGCGGCCCAGGAAGCCGAGCGAGCCATCACCGTTCCACCGCACCCGGTCACCCGTGCGGTACAGGCGGCCACCCTCCCTGCCGGAGAAGGCGTCTGGGATGAAGCGCTCGGCGGTGAGGTCCGGCCGGTCGCGGTAGCCACGGCCCAGGCAGGTACCGCCGATGTAGAGCTCGCCGGGGACTCCCGGCGGCACCGGGGCGCCGTTCGCATCCAGGACATACAGCCGGCACCGGTCCAGCGGACGGCCCAGGCGCACGGGACGGTCGGGCAGCGTGATTTCCGCCGCGACGTTGATGCTCGTCTCCGTGGGGCCATAGGTGTTGACCAGCCGCGTGTCGGTGAGCGCGAGCTGCCGCACCAACGGGTCTGGCAGCACCTCGCCGCCAGTCACGAGCACCTTGAGCGAGCGGAACGCCTCCGCCGCACCGGGCTCCTCCAGCGCCGTGGCCAGCGAGGACGGCGTGATGACGACGTGGGTGATGCCGTGGCCGAGGATGTCGCGGCCCAGGCCCAGGGGGCCCACTTCGCGCAACACGGTGCGCGCGCCACGGGTGATGCTGAAGAGCAGCTCCTCCAGGTGGATGTCGAAGGACAGGCTTCCCGACGACGCCCAGCAATCTCCCGGCTGTGTGGCGTAGTACGTGTCGAACGCCGCGAAGCAGTGGACGACGTTGCGGTGGGTGAGCTCCACGCCCTTGGGCTCGCCTGTGGAGCCGGACGTATAGAGCAGATAGGCGAGGTGCTCGGCGCGCGGGGGGCGGGGGACGGCCACCACGTCTCCACGCACGTCGGGCGATACGAGGGGAACCCCAGGCTCCACGCCCGCGAAGAGTCCCGGGCGGCTGACAACGAGCCGTGCACGGGCCTGGCGCAGCAGCGCCGCGCGGCGAGCCGCTGGATGCGACGCTTCCAGGGGGAGGCAGCCCGCGCCACTGATGAAGATGGCGACCAGGGACACCACTGCGTCCAGCGAGCGCTCCAGGCACAGGCCCACCACGGCTTCGGGTCCCGCGCCCTCGGCGGTCAGGTGTGCCGCGAGCCTCGATGCCCGGGTGTGCAGCTCCCGGAACGTGAGCGTACCTTCCGGCGCCACTACTGCTGGCGCGTCTGGCGTGCGAGCCACCTGGGCCTCGATGAGGGACACGATGGTCCCCTCCGAGTCGAAGGGGCGCTCGGTGGCGTTGAAGCCTTGGAGCACCTGCTCGCGTTCGGTGGCGGAGAGCAGGGACAACTCACCCACGGACGTGCGAGGCGCGGTCACCGCGTGGGCCAGGAGCTGCACGTAGTGGTTGCGCAGTCGCTCCACGGTGCCGGGCTCGAACAGGTCGGTGCTGTACTGGAAGTAGACCTCGAAGCCCTCGCCCACCTCGATGGCGGTGAGGAAGAGGTCGACCTCGCACGTCCACGTTTCGATGGGGACGCGCCGTGCACCCAGGGCATGGAAGCCACTGGCGGCGGACAGCTCGGTGCGGTGCAGGTCGAACATCACCTGCACGAGCGGCGCGTGTCCCGGGCTGCGCTCCACGCCCACGGCGCGCACCAGTTGCTCGAAGGGCACGTCCTGATGAGAGAGCGCGTCCAGCGTGGTGGCGCGGACCTGGGCAAGGAGCGAGGCGAAGGAGGTGGACGCGTCCACCTGCGTGCGCAGAGGCACGGTGTTGGCGAGCAGACCCACGACGCCTTCGAGTGAAGGATGGGTGCGGCCGGAGACAGGCGTGCCGACGCAGAAGTCGTCCTGCTGGGAGTAGCGGTACAGCAGCGCGGCGAACGCGGCGTACAGCACCATGAACGGCGTGACCTGCTGTTGCCGGCACAACGCTCGCAGGCTCTCGGAGAGAGACGGTGGCAGCGGGTGGTAGCCGGTGTTGTCGCCCCGCTGCGTGAGGACTGCGGGGCGCGGCTTGTCGGTGGGGAGCTGAAGCAGCTCCGGCGCATCGGAGAGCCGCTGCTTCCAGTAGTCGAGCTGAGCCGTGTCGCGAGCGCGGACAGGCTCGGAGCGCTGCCAACTGGCTACGTCCGCGTAGTGCAGCGCGACCGGGGCCAGCGTGGGCGCATGGCCCTGCTGGAAGGCGGCATACGCCTCGCCCAGTTCGCGCATGAGCAGGCCCGCGGACAGCGCGTCGCTGACCAGATGGTGGAACACGACGACCAGCACATGCCGCGCTTGCTCGGCTTCGAGCAGCAGGAATCGATACAGCGGACCGTGCTCCACATCGAACGGCCGATTGCCTTCTTCCGTCAGGCGCCGCGCCTGACGGGCCTGGGCATCCGCACCCGGTGCCAGGGGCTCCACCTGGAGCACGCTGGCGGGGACCGGGGACACGCTCGCCTGCGGCTGACCCTGTCGTGAGGACACGGTGGTGCGCAGCACCGGATGGCGCTCCAGCAGCCACCGCGCCGCCGCATCCAGCGCGGCCACGTCCACCGAGCCCGTCCACTCCGCGGCCTGTCCGACGACATGCGCTCTGGAGTCCGGCTGGAGCTGATGGATGAACCAGAGGCGCTCCTGGGCCTGGGAGAGCGAAGGAGCCGAGTCAGAAGGCGTCGGAGGAGGAAGCGAGGAGGCGTCGCGCTGAAGCGAAGCGACTTCCAGCGCGAGGCCCGCGACGGAAGGGGAGGTGAAGAGGGAGGAGAGGGGGAGCTGAACGCCCAGGGCGTGGCGGACGCGGGCCACCAGCCGGGTGGCGGAGAGCGAATGGCCACCGAGGTGGAAGAAGCTGGCCTCCCGCTCGATGCGCTCGAGGCCGAGGACCTGGCAGAAGAGCTGAGCAAGCAGCTCCTCCAGGGGCCCGCGAGGAGGCCCACCTTCGGAGAGGGCCGGGGCGTCGTCGAGAGGAATCGCGGAGAGGGCCTTGCGGTCGAGCTTTCCGGTGGAGGTGAGCGGAAGCTGGGCGCGAAGGACCCAGCGAGAGGGAAGCATGAAGGCCGGGAGGAGACGAGCGAGGGCGGCCTGAAGGGAGTGGACGTCGGCGTCGGGAGAAGCGGGGACGACCCAGGCGGCGAGCCAGGAGTCGGAGGGCCCGCGTCGCTGGACGGTGACGGCGGCGGAGCGGACGCCAGGGAGCGAGGCGAGGGCGGCTTCGACTTCGCCCAACTCGATGCGCATGCCGCGCACCTTCACCTGGAAGTCGACGCGACCCAGGAAGCCCAGTGTTCCGTCGGCATTCCAGCGGCCCCGGTCTCCCGTCCGGTAGAGGCGGGCGCCCGGCATGGTGCTGAAGGGATGCGGGATGAAGCGCTCGGCGGTGAGGTCCGCGCGTCCCACGTAGCCGCGACCGACGCCCGTTCCGCCGATGTAGAGCTCACCCGGAACACCCGGAGGCAGCGGCTGGAGCGCGTCGTCCAGGACGTACACCTCCATGTTGGCCTTGGGCGTGCCGATGGGCGTGCTGGCGCTCGCGGGCGGTGCGTGCATGCGCCAGAGGGTGGCGGTGTCCGCACACTCGGCGGGGCCGTAGGCGTTGACCAGTGGCAGGCCGGGGTGGCGCTCGAACCACGCACGGCAGGTCGAAGGCGGAAGGGCTTCGCCAATGGTGAGCATCTGGCGAAGGGCGGGCAGCGGCGCCTCTCCAGGCTCCTCCAGCAGGGCCTGGAGCAGCGAGGGCACCAGCTCCACGGTGGTGGCCCCCGCTTGCTGCAAGGCCGCGATGAGCCGGGCGGGCTCACGCACCACGTCGTCATCCACGACGTAGGTCGTCCCTCCGGCGGCCAGCGCTCCCAACATCTGCCAGATGGAGATGTCAAAGGAGAGCGGCGCCGTCTGCGCGAGCACGTCGGACGCGCCAAGTTGCAGCGAGTGCTGCATGCCCAGCAGGTGGTTGAGCATGCCGCGGTGGTCCACCATGACGCCCTTGGGCGTGCCAGTGGATCCGGAGGTGAAGAGGACGTAGGCCAGCGAGTCCGGCGTCGTGAAGGAAGGCAACGGCGCGTCAGACTCGGCGTCCAGGTTCTGGAGCGTCAGCACGCGCGGCCGATGCTCGGGCGGTATCTCCGCGAGCACCTCGGTGAGCAGCGCCTCGACGGGGCCCAGGGGAAGGACGAAGGGCGCGCGGCTCTCCAGCAGCAGCCGTGCGAGGCGCGCCGCGGGCAGTTGCGCGTCCAGCGGGAGGTAGGCGGCGCCGGCCTTGTGCAGCGACAGCAGAGCGCGAACGGTGGCCTCGGAGCGGCGGCCGAGGACGGCCACCACGGACTCGTGCCCAACGCCCTGGGCGCGCAGCGTGCGCGCGGCGCGAAGACTCAGGGCCTCCAGTTGCGCGTAGGTCCACTGCGCGTCGGCGGAGGCAAGCGCCAGCCGTTCGGGCGTGTTGCGTGCATGGGCGCTGATGCGCTCAGGCAGGCAGGTGTCCAGGTCGAAAGCCAGCGGCGCGGGACGGGCGTGGCGAAGCACCAGCGCCTGCTCGTCGGACGACAGCAAGGACAGCCGCGACAGCGGCAGATGCGGTTCGGCCAGCGCCTGGGTGAGCAGACGCTGATAGTGCTCCATCATCCGTCGAGCGGTCTCCGGCTCGAACAGCTCGCCGCTGTAGCGGAGGAAGAGCTCGAAGCTCCCTGCCTGCTCGATGACGCTCAACGCGAGGTCGAACGGGCTGGCGCGAATGTCGACGGGAACCGGGCGCGCATCCAGCCCCGCGAATGCATCCGCGAGCGAACCCTGCACCCGGTGCAGGTCGAACATCACCTGGTACAGGGGCGCATGACTGAGGCTGCGCTCCACGCCGAGCGCATGGACCAGTTGCTCGAAGGGCACGTCCTGATGCGAGAGCGCATCGAGCGTGGTGGTGCGGACCTGGGCAAGGAGCGAAGCGAAGGAGGTGGACGCATCCACCTGGGTGCGCAGAGGCACGGTGTTGGCGAGCAGACCCACGACACCTTCGAGTGAAGGGTGGGTGCGGCCGGAGACGGGCGTGCCGACGCAGAAGTCATCCTGCTGGGAGTAGCGGTACAGCAGCGCGGCGAACGCGGCGTACAGCACCATGAACGGCGTGGCTTCGTGTTCACGGCAGGCGCGCTGCACGGTGTCCGTCAGCGCGGCAGGCAGTGCCTGGGTCCCCGTGGAGGCGCCCTGGTGCGTGAGGACGGCGGGGCGCGGCTTGTCGGTGGGCAGCTGGAGCAGCTCCGGCGTGCCGGAGAGCCGCTGCTTCCAGTAGTCGAGCTGGGCCGTGTCGCGCGCATGGACAGGCTCGGAGCGCTGCCAACTGGCCACGTCCGCGTAGTGCAGCACCACCGGGGCCAGCGTGGGCGCATGACCCTGCTGGAAGGCGGCATACGCCTCGCCCAGTTCGCGCAGCAGGATGTCCAGCGAGAGGCCGTCCACCACCAGGTGATGGAACACGGCCAGCAGCACGTGCCGGTCCTCTCCTACGTCGAGCAGCAGAAAGCGGTACAGCGGTCCCTGCTCAAGAGAGAAGGGCCGCCACGACTCCTGCTGAAGCCGAAGCTCCAGGGCCTCGGGGGCCGCGCGCAGGGCTTCCACTTGAAGCACACGCGCGGGAATGGAGGATACCTCGACGCGCGCCTGTCCCTGCTGTGACACCACGGTGGTGCGCAGCACCGGATGGCGTTCCAGCAGCCATCGCACCGCCGCATCCAGCGCGTCGGCGCTCACCGTGCCGCGAAGCTCGACGGCCTGGGGGATGTGGTAGGCGCCCGAGCCCGGCTGGAGCTGATGGATGAACCAGAGGCGCTCCTGGGCCTGGGAGAGCGAAGGCGCCGAGTCAGAAGGCGTCGGAGGCGGAAGCGAGGAGGCGTCGCGCTGAAGCGAAGCGACTTCCAGCGCGAGGCCCGCGACGGAAGGGGAGGTGAAGAGGGAGGAAAGGGGGAGCTGGACGCCCAGGGCGTGGCGGACGCGGGCCACCAGCCGGGTGGCGGAGAGCGAATGGCCACCGAGGTGGAAGAAGCTGGCCTCCCGCTCGATGCGCTCGAGGCCGAGGACCTGGCAGAAGAGCTGAGCAAGCAGCTCCTCCAGGGGCCCGCGAGGAGGCCCACCTTCGGAGAGGGCCGGGGCGTCGTCGAGAGGAATTGCGGAGAGGGCCTTGCGGTCGAGCTTGCCGGTGGAGGTGAGCGGAAGCTGGGCGCGAAGGACCCAGCGAGAGGGAAGCATGAAGGCCGGGAGGAGACGAGCGAGGGCGGCCTGAAGAGAGTGGACGTCGGCGTCGGGAGAAGCGGGGACGACCCAGGCGGCGAGCCAGGAGTCGGAGGGCCCGCGTCGCTGGACGGTGACGGCGGCGGAGCGGACGCCAGGGAGCGAGGCGAGGGCGGCTTCGACTTCGCCCAACTCGATGCGCATGCCGCGCACCTTCACCTGGAGGTCGGCGCGAGAGACGAACTGGAGCACGCCGTCCGGCAACCAGCGCCCCAGGTCTCCCGAGCGGTAGAGGCGCGCGCCCGGCGTGGCGCTGAAAGGGTGCGGAACGAAGCGCTCGGCGGTGAGGTCCGCGCGTCCCACGTACCCACGGGCCACGCCCAGGCCGCCCAGGTACAACTCGCCCACGACGCCGACCGGAACAGGCTGGAGGGCGTCGTCCAGCACGTACACCTCCATGTTGGCCTTGGGCGTGCCAATGGGGGTGAAGCTGCCTTCAGGGGCCTCGTTGATGAAGTGGAGGCTGGCGACGTCCGAGCTCTCCGTCGGGCCGTAGGCGTCCGCCATCCGGCAGCCCGGGCAGCGCTCCAGCCAGGTCCGGCACAGCGCGGGCGGCACGGGCTCGCCGCCGAGCACCACCCAGCGCATGTCCGGGAAGTCCTGCTCCGGACGAGCGCCCTCCAGGATGGCCTGGAGGACGGAGGGCACCATCTCCATGACGGTGGCGCGGCTCTGCTCCAGCGCGTCGGCGAGCCGGGGCGGATCCCTCATCACGTCGTCTTCGATGAGGTACGTGGTGCCGCCACCGGGCAGCGCGCCCAACATCTGCCAGATGGAGATGTCGAAGCTGAGCGCGGCAATCTGGGCCACGACGTCATACCCGTCCAGGCCCAGCGCCTCGCGCATGCCCAGCAGGTGGTTGAGCATGCCGCGGTGGTCCACCATGACGCCCTTGGGCGTGCCGGTGGAGCCGGAGGTGAAGAGGACGTAGGCCAGCGAGTCCGGCGTGGCACGCGGCGGAAGCCGCTCCGCGCTCTGTGGCTCGAGTCCCTCCAGCGACAGCACCCGAGGCCGCCGGGCTTCGGGCACGCCCGCGAGCACCTCCGACAGCAAGGCCTCGTCCGTGCCCAGCGGAAGCACGAACGGCGCGCGGCTCTCCTCCAGGAGTCGGGCCAGCCGAGCCGCGGGGAGCTGTGCGTCCAGCGGGAGGTACGCGCCGCCCGCCTTGTGAATCGACAGCAGCGCGCGCACGGTGGCTTCGCTGCGGCGCCCGAGCACGGCCACAACGGACTCCATCCCGACACCCTGGGCCACCAGCCGTCGCGCGGCGCGGTTGGTGTGGGCTTCCAGCTCCGCATAGGTCCACCGAGCGCTGGAGGACGCCAGGGCCACCTGGTCCGGCGTGCGCGCGGCCTGGCCGGAGAAGTGCTCGGGGAAGGCGGCTTCCAACGGGAAGGGCCGGCGCGGCGGGTTCGAATCCGCCAGCACGCGGGCGCGCTCCGCATCAGGCAGCAGCGACAGCGCATCCACGCGCGTGTCCGGCGCGCGCAGCGCATGCGTGAGGAGCTGGAGGTAGTGGCCCAGCATCCGCCGCACCGTGGCGGCCTCGAAGAGGTCGGTGCTGTAGCGGGCGAACAGCTCGAAGCCGGACGCGCTCTCGAAGAGCGTGACGTGCAGGTCGAACTCGCACGCGCCCGTGTCCATGGGGAGGTCGCGGGCCTCCGGGAAGGCGCCCGCCAGGGAATGCTCCACGCGGTACAGGTCGAACATCACCTGGAACAGCGGGGAGTGGCTGAGGCTCCGCTCCACGCCCAGGGCCTGCACCAACCGCTCGAAGGGAAGGGCCTGGTGGCCCAGCGCATCCAGCGTGGTGGCGCGAACCTGGTCGAGCAGCGCGGTGAAGGCATCCGCCGCGGTGACGCGCGTGCGCAGCACCACCGTGTTGACGAACAGGCCGACCAGCCCCTCCAGGGACGGATGCGTGCGCCCGGAGACGGGCGTGCCAACGCAGAAGTCGTCCTGCCGCGAGTACCGGTACAGCAGCGCCGCGAAGGCCGCGTACAGCGTCATGAACGGCGACACCTGCCGTTCCCGGCTGAAGGCGCGCAGCGCGCCCGTGAGCGAGGAGGGGAGGGCGATGCGCTCCGTCAGCGCCCCCCGGTCCGAACGCCGCACGGGCCGAGGCTTGTCGGTGGGCAGCTCCAGCCCCTGCACGGCGCCTTCGAGCTGCCGCTTCCAGAAGGCCATCAGCTCCGGTTCATTCGCGGCGGCGTCAGGCGTGTGCTGCCAGGCGGCGGCATCCGCGTACTCCAGCGGGAGCGCCGTCAGCGCGGGGACTTGACCCCGGGCGTGCGCGGCATGAAGCACACCCAGCTCGCGCATCAACACGTTGATGGACGCGCCGTCGGTGACCAGGTGGTGGAACACCAGGACCAGCACCTGCCGCTGGCTGGAGAGGTTCAGCAGCCGGAAGCGGTACAGCGGCCCCTGTTCCAGGTCGAACGGCCGGGAGGCTTCTTCGCGCAGCCTGCGCGACAGCCAGGCCTCGCTCGCGCCCGTCGCATCCTCCACGTCGAGGACGCGCTCGGGCAGGTCCAGGTAGCGCACCTGGGGACGGCCGCCCTCGGCGGGGAAGCGGGCTCGCAGCAGGGGATGGCGCGACAGCAGGGCTCGCAGCGCCGCGTCGAGCGCGTCCGCGTCCACGGGGGACTCCAGCATCGCGGCCCACGGCACGACGTAGGTCGCGGTGTCCGGGCGGAGCTGGTGCAGGAACCACATGCGCTCCTGCGCGGGCGACAGCACGTCGGCCGTCCCCGCCGGGCGGCGCGAGGGGCCCACCACGTTCCGCTGTGGCGAGGAGGGCGCGGCGCTCCCCGTGCCGGGGTTCTTGCGCTGCTCCAGCAACTTGCGCAATTGCTCGCGCTTCGCGGCGGCGAGGGAGTCGGAGTCGGATCGCGAGGTCATGAAGTCGGATTCCGGAAGGCCCGGTGGGCTAGATGCGAACGTAGAGGCTCACGCCCGCGCGGAAGACGCCCAGCCCCGAACCGGGAGCGGTGGGGTCCGCGGGGATGCTCTCGAAGCGGAACTCGCTGCCACGCTCGCCGTAGGGCACCTCGACGAAGGTCTGGACGAAGATGTCCCGGATGTCGAAGGGCGAGGAGTTGAAGGCCAGCCGTGACAGGTACGACGCATCCTGCACGTTGGCGATGGTGGTGAAGATGAGCGACAGCTGGGACACGCCGCGCCGGCCGATGTTGACCTGCCCCAGGGCGTAGTAGCGGCCATGGAAGAGCGGCCGGAAGTCCCCCTGCGAACTCAGCCAGGGCAGGAAGGCGCGGTCGTCGTAGCCCAGCGGGTTGTGGAAGCCCTCCACCCGGATGACGGCGCGGTAGAGCTCGGCGAAGTTGAACGTGGCCGAAACGCCCGCGCTGACCAGCAGCTTGCGTCCCTCCAGCGTGCGCTCCACGAAGCTGTCGCCATCGCGGGCCCAGAGCCGCGTGTTGCCGTCGCCCACCCAGGCCACCTCGGCGTTGAAGTCCAGCAGGCCCAGCGCCATCGTCGCGTCCAGGCCGTACCGGGGCCGGCGCGACTGGTCGAACACCGCCGTCGCGGCGATTTCGCCCGTGCCCACCGCCATCTCCGCGCGCACGCCACCGCCGTAGCGCACCCGCCGGAGGTCCTCGCTGACGTCCTCCACGTTGGCGGTACCCAGGAGCGACAGGTTGGCGGCCATGGCCTCCCACGGCACCGTGAGGCGGACCATGTCGACGCCCGTGCGCAGGTCGAAGATGTTGAGCGGATCCGGGTTGGGCGCCTGCAGGAAGTCGGTCGGGTTCCAGATTTGCGAGCTGCCCCAGCGAATCTCCTGGCGCCCGGCGGTGACGAACAGCCGCTGCGCGACGTCGAACTTCAGCCACATCTGGCCCAGCACGGCGGCGGGTCCGTTCGCCTCCGTGGACAGCGGGTCATACGCCAGCCGGCCCATCATGAAGCCGCGCACGTGCTTCGACGGCGTCGCGTCCAGGTAGATGTCCGCGAGCGCGGGCAGGACGGGCTGGTACGTCGTCTTCCCCTGGGAGCGCAGCCCCGTCAGCTCCGCGCGCTGGAAGTAGATGCCGCCCACCGCGAGCACGTCCTGCTGACGCTCCTGCGCCGTCTCATGCCAGGGGTCCGCGGCCTCGCCTTCCGGGCCCTGCCAGCCCTCCACGATGGCGCCCGATGGACCGGCCGGCCGAGGCGCCGGAGCGGCAGCGGGAGCGTCCAGCAGGTCCTCGAAACCTTCGGGCGCACTGGCCCCGCCCGGGTCCACGGCGGCGGTGGCGAGCCCGGAGGCGGAGTCCGTGTCGGGTGGCAGCGTCCCCGTGGCGGGCGCCGCCCTCGGGACATCCAGCGCCGCCGCCGCGGCCGGCACGGTGGTGCCTTCACTCCCGGCCGAAGCCGTGGCGCCTCGTGCCGGGGTTGGGCTCGCGGAGGCCAGGGGCTCGCTGTAGCGCATCGACTTCACGCGCCGCTGCTTGTCGAGGAGCACGCTCAGCCCGCGCGCGCGGTAGTGCCACCAGCGCTGGCGCGCGGGCGCGGCTTCCTCCTCGTGACAGTCCGGGCCTCCCTCCGAGGTCTTCGCCGCGCCACACGCGGGGCCGTACAGCGCGACGAGCCCCGCCAGCGTCGGCGGCTTCGTGGGCACCACCTCGACGCGGCGCAGCACGCCCTGCCGGGCGTCGAAGTGGAAGCGCGTGCTCCGGGTGCCTCCCGGCGCGGCCTTGCGCTGGTACGTCAGCACCACAGCGCCGTCCTCATGGACCTGCCGGGTGGGCGGGCCAAAGGAGAGCAGGACCTGCTGGAGCGTCGTCGTGCCCGGTTCCGTGCCGTTCCAGGGCTCGGCGGACGCGTCAAGACTCCAGAGCAGGATGGCCGCGGCCAGGGCTCGAACGGGCAAGGGGGGCATCATCACGGGGGCCCCCTGAGCGTATACGAGTCTCAATCAGCGATACATGTGTCGAAAATTTCTTAAGAAAGGGGACTCCGGATTGACAGGCCCCCCAGACAGCCGGACACAATCGCGCCCCCACCCCCCGACTCAGGAGGCCTCATGGCTCCGGAAGAGACCCTGTCCGCAGCGCCCGCCCACTCCGAGCCCGCCACTTCCGAGGCGGCGCACAACGAGGTCTCCGCCGCGCCCGAGAAGCTGGATGAGATCGAGGAGATCGACTTCCTGCTCGAGGAGATCGAGAGCAAGATTGCTCCGCTCGCGCTGGCTTGAGGGTCGTGCGTTCCTACGTTGACGCCTTCGCTCCGTACTGGCACCCGGTCGCCTTCTCCAGCGAGCTGACGGCCGTTCCACTCCCCGTGCATCTGCTGGGGACGGAGCTGGTGCTGTGGCGGACGGGCTCGGGCGTGGCCGTGACGCACCGGCGATGTGCACACCGGGGCGCCGACCTCAGCCTGGGCATCGTCACCCCGGAGGGGCTGCGCTGCGGCTTCCATGGCTGGACCTACGGCTCGGACGGACGCTGTGTGCGGGTGCCGTCACAGCCCGCCGCGCCCATTCCCGCCCGGGCACGCGTCTCCGCCTTCCAGGCCACGGAGCGGTACGGCCTCGTCTGGGTCTGCCTGTCCCCGGAGCCCGCCGCGCCGCTGCCGGAGTGGCCGGAGCTGGAGGACGGTACCCTGGCCACCGTGACGTTGCCGGTGCTGGATTGGGACGTCGCCGCGGGCCGGATGATTGAGGTCGTCCTGGACGTGGCGCACCTGTCCTTCGTGCACGAAGGCACCTTCGGCAACCCGGAGCAGCCGGAAGTGCCTCCCTATGAGGTGGAGCGGCGCGCCACCGGCGTCGGCGCGCGCATCGTCTATCCGGCGCTGGCTCCGGCGACGGATGGCATGCCGCCCCGGGTGGATCGCACCACGCTCACCTACGACGTGACGCTGCCCTTCGCCGCGAAGCTGGCCTTCAAGCCCACGCTCTTCTACGTCCACACCGTCTACGCCATCGCCTCTCCGCTCTCCGAGGAGAAGATGCGGTGCTTCTACTTCGCCTCGTACCACCCCCGGCTGCGCAACCACTTCCCGGACATGTTCGTGAAGAGTGAGCTGGCCATCCTGGAGCAGGACCGGCGCACGCTGGAGGGCGTGCGTCCCCGGGCCCAGCCCCTGGACTTCGCCAGTGAGGTCCACACGCCCGCGGACCGCCTGCCCATCGAATACCGCCGGGGTGTCATCGCCCTGCGGCTGGGCAAGCCCGTGGACGGACCCGCCCCGGAATGAGGACCCACACCCCCATGCGCTCCCATCTTCTGTTCCTGCTGCTGGCGCTGAGCGCCTGTCAGCGCAACGAATCGCCGCCGCCACCCGCGAAGGCTCCGGCCGCATCCGCGCCGGCACCTCGTGCTCCTGCCGCCCCGCCCGTCACCGCGTCCGCGGACGCGGCGAAGCTGGAGCGGGGCCGGTACCTCGTGGAGAACGTGCTCGCCTGTGGCTCCTGCCACACGCCGCGCGACTGGGCTCGGTATGGAGGCCCCGCCTCCGGGCCCGCGCTCTCCGGCGCCTGCTGGGACGACGCGGCCTGGGAGCTGCCCGGTCGCGTCTGCGCGCCCAACATCACCTCCGACCCCGAGCACGGCATCGGCCGCTGGACGGACGAGGAGCTGATGCGCGCGCTGCGCGATGGCACCGGGCGCGATGGGAAGACGCTCTTCCCGCTCATGCCGTTCCTCCTCTACCGCGAGCTGTCGGACGCGGACGCCCATGCCGTGATTGCCTGGCTGCGTCAGGCCCCGGCCACCCCGCGCGCTTCGGCCCGCTCGGTCATCCCGGACGAGGTGTACGCGCAGTACAAGGACATGGCCGCGCCCATGAAGACGGCCGTGCCGGAGCCCGCCGCGGATGACATCTCTCGCGGTCGCTACCTGGCCACCATGGCGCAGTGCGCCGCGTGTCACGCGGGCATGGACGAGGCGGGCACGCCCTTCGCGGGAGGACGTCCGCTGCCCACGCCGCACGGCCCGGAAGTCGTATCCAATCTCACGCCGCATGCACGCGGACTGGGCGCCGTGGACGAAGCGGCCTTCGTCGCCCGCTTCACCGCCTTCAAGGACCTGGCACCCGCGCCCGCGCGGGCGGGCCAGGTGAACAAGCTCACCATGCCCTGGGGCTTCTTCGCCGGACTGGCGGAGGCGGACCTCAAGGCCCTCTACCGTTACCTGCGCACAGTGCCCGCCGTGGCTCCCGCCGCGCCGTCCGCGTCTGGCAAATGACCCATTCTGGCGCCACCTGGGAGCGTCCGGTAGACTCCCAGCGCGTCCCCTGAAAGCCCATCGTTGCGCGCCCTTCCCCCAGGGTCGCGCGTGACGCGTGCCCCCATGAAATCTCTTTTCAAGCGACTGCTCCTGTCCGTGCTGGTGTGCTCCGCCGGCTGCGACGTCTTCAACATCGGCGACGCCGAAGGGACCCGTGGCCGCGGCGCGAGGGCGTTCGACCCGTATTCGAGCTCGGCCTCCGGCGCCATCTCCCTGTCCCTGCTGTACTTCAATGGCTGCGCCATCCTGCCCACCGGTGAGCCAGTGTCGGCCGGCTCGCTGGACCTGCCGGACTATCCGGCCACCTGCGAGGCCATGAACCGGATGGGCCAGCAGGTGCCGCCCTCGGCGCGGTTCGAGGTGACGCCGGGCGTCAGCTACTTCATCCGCGAGTTCACCGCGGTGGACGCCGTCACCGACGTCCACACCGACTTCAAGAACCAGCACGCCCCGTCCTTCTGGATGCGCAAGGAGTCGCGCTTCAAGGACCTGGACTGGTCGGGCGTGACGGTGGGCCGGGACGAGTGGACGAACGACTTCGACTCCACCTTCCAACGCGAGACGTACTACGAGAACGCCGCGTGGATGCGCTCGCTGGACGACACCTTCCTCATCGAGGTGCTCGACGCGGACGGCGCCGTGCGCACCTCCATCAACTACAGCCGCCGTGACTTCATGGGTGAGAGCGCCACCACGGGCCGCACGCGCGCCAGCTGGCTGGTGACGGACCTGGCGCGGCCTCGCTTCCCGGGAGACCCGGAGGTGAGCCTGCTGCCGGACGGCACCGAGCCCACCTACAAGACGATGGTGAAGGCGTCCTTCGCCGGCGCCACCAACCCGTTCAAGACGCTGACCATGCCGCAGCTCTCCGGCGAGGGACTCATCCGCGTCACCTGGAGCCAGCTGCCCCTCAAGCCCTTCCTCTTCCCCATCGTCTTCACCCCCGAGGCGGAGCGTCCGGCCACCTGCTACCGGCTGGATGAAAGCGGGCTGGCCACCGACGAACAGGTGCCTTGTGGCTTCGGCCTGACGCAGGCGGTGCGCGTCAACCGCCCGGCCAACGGCAGCTACTTCATGCCCGGTGACTCGGTGGACTTCATGGTGTCGCTGCGCGACGGGGACGGCAACGGCCTGCATCCGCGCAACCGGATGCCCAGCTACAACGAATACATGGGCGAGTCCTCCAACGGCCTCGCGTACTTCAACGAGGAGATGCTGCTGACCTACCGCGAGGCCAGCTCCTCGGAGTCCGGCTTCAAGGTGGTGGGCCCGCTGCAGGACCTGCAGGTGTCGCGCGGTTCCTACACGCTGCCGTACTTCTCCTTCCCGCTGTTCAGCGAGCCGCACTTCTACCTGCCGCCCGGCTCCAACCTGCTCGCGGGCGGCGGTGATGCCCAGCCGCCCACGCACTACTCGGTGACGCTGCCGCCGAACGCGAAGGCGGGCACCTACGCCATCATCCTCAAGGGGCACCGCACCTTCATGGGCGAGCGCCTCAACCGGCTGGACCCCTTCTTCTTCCAGGTGGGCCAGGCCCAGCCCACCACGTACCCGGGCCGCGTGGGCAACTGCCAGGTGTGCCACAACGGGGTGAACTCGCTCTCCAACGTGCACCACGGCATGTCCGTGGACCACGTGGAGGCGTGCAAGACGTGCCACATCGAGGAGGGTTACGGCTACCTGCCGGACATCATCCACCGCATCCACAACAGCTCGCGCAAGTACAACCAGAACAAGGGTGACTGCACCATGTGTCACCTGACGCGGGAGAGCACGCTGTGGCCCAGCCTGATGAGCTGCAATGGCTGCCACGTGGCGTCGCACGGCACGGAGTACTTCGACCTGCGCTTCGAGCCCATGCAGAACACGCCCAACGGCTACGGCAACTGCGCCGAGTCGTGCCACGTCACCACGCCGCCGGCCGAGCACATCCTCCCGCCTCGCTGAGCCCTCAGAGGAACGCCATGAAGGTTCGCTCTCTCATTGCCTCGACCCTGTCCGCCGCCGTGCTGAGCGCGTGCGCTGATAGCAGCGCACCGCCTCCGCCCAAGCTGGACGCCGAGGCGCCCTACACCGACCTGCCCGACCGGCGGGTGCCCGTCTCCGGCGTCATCTTCGATCCGGAGGCGATGTTCTATACCTTCGTCATGTGGCCGCCCGACCCGGAGGACCCGGATGCCGGGCCGCCGCTGCCGGCGCTGCTGTATGGCATGCCCACGGTGATGCGCGCGTCCGTATGGGGCGCGCAGGTCAGCATGGTGGGGCCCACCGGCGAGGTGGTCGACACCAGCGGCCCCGCGATGCCGCCCTGGGGCAACTTCCAGACGGAGGGCATTCCCTCCGACCCGACGGTGCCGTACCTCATCCGCGCCGAGCCTGCGCCCGGGCTCTCCGTGGGGGCCGCCGACATGTTCCCGGAGGAGGAGGGCCACGCGCCCATTCCTGCGGTGCCGTACTACGCCACCACCAGCCTGCGGCCCATCGCGGCCACCGGGACGCAGTGCCTCATCCAGTCGCCGGCCATCGTCGGCGAGGCGGGCGCGCTCGGCGCGCTGGCGCAGGTGATTTCCGAGGAGACGGGGACGTCCGTCTCCCCAGCCAGCCTGGCGGATGCCTCGTCGGGCCGCTCGGTGGCGCTGCTGTGGGTCTACTCGCCCAGCCCGGTGCTGGACGCGTTCCTGTTCCCCAGCGGTGACATCGCGGCGGAGACGACGGCGGGCACGCTGTACGCCATTGACTGGGCGCCGCCGGGCTCGTTCCCGGGCCAGACGGAGATGGGCTACTACGCCATCCCCGCCGGCATGAGCAGCCTGGGCTACTACGCCCTGGTGGTGCAGCCGGGCGCCCCGAGCGCGCTGACGGTGAGCTTCGTGGACACCCTGGAGGACGAGGAGGAGGGCCGGCCCTGGGAGGTGCCTCCCTTCTTCGTCGAGGGCCTGCCGCCGGGCGTGTCCTTCACGCGCCTGTTCGCCATGGAGGCCTCGCCGCCCGTGGAGGAGAACCCCTACGAAGAGCCCGCGCCGCCGCCGGACTTCGGCTTCCTCTGCTACCCGGAGGGGTGACGCACCCAGGCGCCCACGGCGCTCACCGCGAGGGCTCCACCGCGAGCCCCCGGAAGCGCACCGTGGGCTGCCCGAAGGACACCGGAAGCGGGCCGTGGTCCAGCTTCCGGCAGCCGCGCGTGGCGAAGAGGTTCTTCGTGTCCTCGCCCACCGCGTCGATGGCGGCCAGCGCCTCCAGCCCGTTGCCCCGGAGGATGCCGGGGCCCACGCGGCGCCCAGGCCGTCCGTTTCGAATCTCCCGCGCCTCCACGATGTAGAAGCTGAAGTCGCCCGACAGCAGGTCCATCTGCCGGGGCGTGAGGTGCTGCACCAGCAGCCCGTGCGGAATGTCCGCCATCAGCGCCTCCAGGTGGCCTTGGTGCGCGTCCACGCGCGTGTGGGCCATGCGAGGCAGGGGCGGGTGCCGGTAGCTGACGCGCCGCCCGTGTCCGTTGGGCACGCGGCCCAGCGCGGCGGCGCTGCGAGCATCCAGCAGAGGCGCGTCCACCCGGCCCTCGCGGATGAGTGTCACAGGGAGCGCGGCATGGCCTTCATCGTCCCAGGCGAAGCCGAGCGCGCCGTGGCCATCCGTCGGGTCGTCCGAGACACTGAGGTGCGCACCGGCCACCTGCTGCCCCAGTCGCCGCGCCAGGTATGAGCCGCCGCGCGCGACGACGTCTCCCTCCAGGGGATGTCCGCACACCTCGTGGAAGAAGCAGCCGGAGGCGGCGCCCGGTGGAAAGACGATGGGCAGCACGTCGCGGGGGCAGGGCACCATGGGGGTCGTGTCCCGCAGCTCCCGCGCCATGCGCTCCACGAGCGCTTCCAACGAGGCCAGCGCGGTGCGTGCCCCGGTGACGTCCGGCCAGGCGGCGCAGCGCCACAGCTCAGCCATGCCCGCGCCGGTGTCGTGGAAGGCCTTCACTTCGAGCAGGGCATGGCGCTGGTGGTCTTCTCGCTGGTGCGCGTCGCTGGCGGACAGCGTGCGCCGCTCCACTTCGCGCAGCAGCACGTCCAGGTGCTGGGCGCCCGCGGCCCGCGCTGTCGCCTCCAGTTGGCGGGCGAGCGACACCATGGCCTCCGTGTCGCTCGCGAGCCGGGGCTCGGCGTCGAGCAGGGGGCGGGCCTGGTGTGCCAGCGCCTCCGGCATGAGGCCGTGCTTCCATCGGGCGCCGGCCACCTGGGCCCACTGCCAGGTCATGCTGTCCGGGGTGAGCTGTCCCATGGACCAGCCCTGGTCGAGCACGGGGGGGATGACGCGGAGCCCGGAACGCTGATGGAGGACCTCGGTGACTTCGCGCCGCTCCACGAACCAATCCAAGCGAGTGTCCTCCGGCCGGGCACCACGCGGGCTGGCCGTGGCGGCGGTGACGCCCACCGTGAAACGGCGGGCACAGGTTCAGGAGCATACGCCAGACGGCGAGGCGGACCCATGCACGCGCCTGGATTGCGTGCACGCACGGACGGACGGTTGAACCACCGATACGGATTTCGCGCGACGACGTGGAGCGTCCCCACGGGAGGACGGAGACCGGTATCCTCGCGCGCAGTCCCAGCGTGTGTCGGCGGAGGCAGTGGATGCGGGGCGGTTCCGGTTCCGAGGAGGACAGTGGGGTGGCGGCATGCGCGGGCCTTCAGCCTCGCGAATGGCTGACGTCCGCTGGCGAAGCGCTGGAGGCCTTCACGCGGCACCACGCACCCTCGCAGGCCGAGCTGTTCCTCGCCGCGGAGCGCAGGCTGTCGTTCGAATACGACGCAGGGACGGGGCGCTCCATCGTCAACCAGGGGGAGACCCTGGATGCCATGGCGCGCGTGAGCTGGGACGCGCGACAGGGCCTGCTGACCGCGCCAGTGGGTGAGGCAGGCGCGCTGCCGCTGCTCCTGGAGCGCACCGCGCGACACGCCACTTCAGGACGTGCGAGTCCACTGCCAGCGCTGCCAGCTCAGAGCGATTCCCCGAGTGTCCCGAGTCCTCCTCCGCTCCAGCCAGAGCGAGCGGCGCGCCGGATGAAACACTTCATCGAGACCGCCGTGCCCCCTGGCAGCGTCGTGCAGGCCGCGCTGCTCACCCAGGTGTCCACGTGGCGCGCCCTGGTGCGCGCATGTGGCGCGCGCCGTGCTCGCACGGAATGGCGCGAGGAACTGTTCGTGCGCTGTGAGACGCCGCGCGGCGCCGTGGTGGATGCGGTGGCGTTTCCCGAAACGGTGGCGGACGACACGGTCATCATTCCGCTGCGCCATCGACTCGCGGAGGCTGTAGAGGCCCTCACGGGCCCCGCGGAGTCGCTGGACCGCGACCTCCCCCTGGTGCTGCGGCCTGCGGTGGCCGCGCCTCTCGCGGCGGGGCTCATCTGGTTGCTACGGGGCGACGTGGCCGCGGCCACGCCCGCGCTGGCCCGGGCCGTGGGGCGCAAGGTGTTCCCCTCGGTCCTGAGCGTGGTGGACGACCCGAACGACCCCACGGGCACGCGGCGCGTACCCATGGATGACGAAGGACTCTCCACAGACACGCTGTCGCTGGTCGACGCGGGCGTGCTGCGAGGCTTTCTTCACGCCTCCGACACCGCATCGCGGCTCGGTGCGCCGCTCAACGGGCGCGGCTTCCGCACCAGCATGTCACCACCCACGCCCGAAGCCGTGAATCCCTTCCTCGTGCCCGGTGCGACCGCCGTGCTCCCCGCGCACTACACGGAACTCGTCGCGCGCGTGGAGACCTTCACCACCATGCCGCGTCCCGGCACCGTCACGTTGGTGGCGGGCGGCTGGGAGGTACGCGACGGCCGTCGTGTGCGCCGCATCGCTCCGGTGGAACTGGAGCTCCCCGTGTTGGAGACCTTCCGCGCGCTGCGCGGCGTGGGGACGGACCTGACCTTCTTCCCCACCGCCGAGGGCTGTGGCACGCCGACGCTCGTCTTCCCGCCCCTGCTGTCGGGTGCCCAGGGAGGGCAGGCGGCCAGGTGATGTCCACGTCCCTGGGGACGGCGCGGGGCCAGCCAGGCGACGCGAGCCCGCCTGCCCTGCGAGCAGGACGCGCGCTGGCTCTGAATCCGGTGCATGCTGCGCGCACGACGCTGGGCTGCCGGTACGAGGCCCCCAGGCCCAGGGAGGCGGCGTCACGGGAGGACACGGATGTCGGGTCAGTCGCTGGCGGCGAAGATGCTGGAAGGGGCGAGGGAGTGGGCGAAGCGATTGCCGAATGCGCTCTCCAACGACATGGCGGTGGACGTGAGCCGCAGGCGGGTGCGCCTGTCGCATGCGCGCGTGGAGACCGTGGTGAGCCAGCTGCTGGCCCGGCTGAAGAACTTCGAGCTGCGGGAGTGGTCCTCGCGGGAGAACGTCTATGACATCCGCTTCTCCGTGCACGGCTGGAAGCTGCGCGTGGAGACGGCACTGGAGCGCGTGGAGCTGGCCTCCGGGCGCTACCGGCTGTGGTTGAAGACGCCGGGCGTGGTGGAGCTGGAGGAGTCCCGCACGGCTTCGTCGCTGATGATGGGCGTGCTTCGCGCGGGGGCGGGCCGGGCCGCGATGCGGGTGTTGGCGGAGCGGCTGCTGCCTCCCGGCATTCGTTGGGACGGTCAGGTGTTACAGGTGGAAGGGCCGTTGCCCGAAGAGGGCGTGCTGCCCGCCCGGCTGTTCGACTCGGCCTCCCTGGCCATGACCGCGGAGCATCAGTCCGAGGGCCTGTGGCTGGCCGCCGAGGCCTGGCCCGGGCTCATGGACCTGCTCCAGGTGGTGTTTGGCACGGAACTTCCGCGCACGCCCCCCGGCGCCTAGGGGGGCCAGGCCAGGAAGCCAGCGCCTGCCTGCTCCTCGTTCCGGGAGGGCGGGAGGCCAGTGGTGTCCAGGAATGTGCCCTCCAGGGCGCTCCCCAGGGGCCGCGGGCGCCCCCACATTGAAGGAACGTCCGGCGATGAAGGGGCGCCAGACGATTTTCGGGGCGTGGTGCCACGAGTCAAGGGGCTGGAATTCTTCGGTTCTACGCCACGTTTCCTTCACGCGGCGAACAGCCGGTGGAGATTCGGGGCCTTCCACATTCGACATTGGCCCCTCGACAGGCTAGAGGCTGCCTGTCTCGCTCTATGGGACGGGCTGCGGTCTCGCGCCGCACGCAGAAAGAAGAAGAAACATGGCAACTGGCACCGTGAAATGGTTCAACGACGCGAAGGGCTTTGGCTTTATCGCCCAGGACGACGGTGGGGCCGACGTGTTCTGCCACCACACCGCCATCCAGACGGATGGCTTCCGTACCCTGGCCGAAGGCCAGAAGGTGGAGTTCGAGACCCGGAAGGGCCCCAAGGGCCTCCAGGCCGAGAACGTCCGCGTCGTCGGCTGAGAGCTCAGGCTCAGCACCATCAGCCCGGTCTCCTCACTGCGAGGCCGGGCTTTTGTTTTCAGCGAGGGAGGCTCAATGCAAGGCAGATCCACGAAGCGCCAGAAAGAGCAGGCGCGCAAGCAGCACCAGCAGGAGAAGAACGCGAAGCGCGAGGAGCGCAAGAAGGTCAAGTCCGAGCGCGGGCCGCGTCAGCCGGGTGAGGTCGACCCCGATATCGCGGACATCATCCCCGGTCCCCAGCCGCCGCTGGAGATTTGAGCCCAGTATCGTGCCGCCTGGGCTTGCCACGCAGTCCGTGGTGCCCAGGGCAACCTTCCGGGACGGCGCCTCCGCCCCCGGAAGGACGCAGTAGCCACTTCCCCTCACGTCAACGCAGCCAGCGCTCCTGGGCGGCCTTCACGGTCCGGCGGCGCGCAGCACCTCGGCGCGGGTGATGTGGTCCAGGCGGAAGTGGCGGCGCTCCCCGGTGGTGAGGTCCTCCCCGTCGACGCGTGTCTCGTGCCGGTTCATGATGACGGACATCACCCGTATGTCGCGGACCGTCTCCAGGAAGTTGCTGTCGACGTAGGTGATGCGCAACGGCTGCTGCTCGAACCACGCCCGCTCCAATGCTTCCCGGACGGGCTTCTTGCTCGGCAGTGAGGGCACGCCAATGAACGCCAGCTCCCTCAGCCGGGTGAGCAGCTCGCGCTGGGCGGAGGTGGAGAGCGCCGCGCGCACCTTGTCCAGCGCCGACTCCAGCGTGCCCGCGAAGGGCATCAGCCGCATGTCGATGGCGAAGCGCCCCAGCGCGACGACGAGCGCCGCTTCGCGCGCGGTGAAGTTCACCGGCGGCAGGCTGTAGCTGCGATCCAACGCGTAGCCACCGCCACGGCCACGCTCGGCGGACACCGGCATCGACGAGGCGCGCAGCGAATCCAGGTCCCGGTAGATGGTTCGCACCGTGACGCCGAACCGCTCGGCGAGCACTTCCGCCGTGACACCGGTACGGCGGCCCCGGAGGTATTCGGCGAGGGCGAAGAGACGCTCGGTGCGCTGCATGGAGAGGAAACCTGACATACCACTGTCACACCCCTCCCTCAAGCTGGCGTGATGTCCCTGGAGCAACGTGCCTTGCATCCCACGCCGCGAGCGGCTTGCATCGCGCGCGTTCACGGCACTTCCGCCCGGAGGGACTCCATGGAGGACGAGTGGCTCTGGGGCTGGGACCCCACGCCGGGCATCGTCTCCGTGTGGGCGGAGCCCGACGGCCGCGCCTTCGTCTGGCGCCGCGTCCCGAAGACGGGGGAGCTGCTTCGCGAGGACGTGCGCTTCCGCCCGTGGCTGCTGCTCGCGTCCCTGGAGGACCTGGCGCACCTGGGGCCTCGGCTGCGTCCGGAGTCGGATGGCCCCGCGCGCTACCGGGTGACGTGGCAGGAGCTCGAAGGGCCCGGGGCGTTGCGCTACCTGGTCCGCGGAGATGACGGCCGCGCGCTCACCAGCGCGGTGCTGGAAGGCGCGTCACGCCGCCTGGGCCAGCCGGTGAGTCACCTGAAGGAGCTGGGCGCGAACACGGTGCTCGCGCTGCCTCCGGAGGAGCAGTACCTCACGATGTCGGGCCGCACGTATTTCCGCGACCTCGCCTTCGATGCGCTGCGCCGCATGCAGTTCGACCTGGAGACCACCGGGTTGGACCCGGCGCACCACCGCGTCTTCCTGGTGGCGCTGCGAGGCCCGGACGGCGCGACGGAGACACTCGAAGCCCAGGGGGATGACGACTCGGCGGAGGCGGACCTGCTCTACCACCTGGCGGAGCGCGTGCGCGCCTGGGACCCCGACGTCATCGAGAACCACAACCTGCACGGCTTCGACCTGCCGTTCCTCGCGCGGCGAGCCAGACACCTGGGCGTGTCCTTGGCGCTGGGCCGCGCGGGGGCACCGGGCTTGCGGCACCGTCCGTCCGCCAGGGGGGCCGCGCTGGGACGGCCCGTGCCCGGCGCGCCTCCGGATGCGATGCGCCGCGCGCGCTACACCGTGCCCGGCCGTGAGTTCATCGACACGCTGGACGCGGTGCTGCGGCATGACTTCTCCACGAGGGATTTGCCGGGCCATGGCCTCAAGGCCGTCGCGAAGCACCTGGGCCTGGCGGGGCCCGAGCGCGAGCACATCCCCGGTGCCCGCGTGTATGACGTCTTCCGCACGGACCCGGCGCGCGTGCGGCGCTATGCGCGTGATGACGTGACGGAGGCGGGCGGCCTCGCGAGGATGCTCGGGGGCGCGGCCTTCGCGCTCGCGCGCATGGCGCCCCGCCGCTACGAGCGACTGGCGGACGCGGGGCCGGCCACCGGCGTGTTGGACCCGCTGCTCGTCCGGGCCTATCTCCGGGAGGGCGCGGCGCTGCCCGCGCACCAGGAGGGGGACGGCACGTCACACAGCGGCGCGGCGCTCCACCTGTTCGCCACGGGCGTGGCCCGGCGCATCGTGAAGGCGGACGTCGCCAGCCTCTATCCCTCCCTGATGCGACAGTACCGGATTGGCCCCAAGCGGGACAGGCTGGGCGTGCTGCTGGCGTTGGTGGACCGCCTGGTGGACCAGCGGCTGGCGGCGAAGGGCAGGGCGCGTGCCGCGGCGCCTGGCTCGCAGGAGCGCTTCACGAACGAGGCGCTGTCGGCGGCGATGAAAATCGTCGTCAACTCCGCCTACGGCTATCTGGGCGCGGTGGGGCTCACGCGCTTCTCGGACGTGCACGCGGCCAACGAGGTGACGCGCCAGGGCCGCGAGGTGCTGGGCCTCCTCTGCCGGGAGCTGGCTCGCCGGGGCGTCACGCTGCTGGAGGCGGACACGGACGGCGTGTACTTCGCCGTCCCGGAGGACTGGCGGGAGGTCGACGAGCGCCGGGTCGTCTCGGAGGTCGCCGCGCTGCTCCCGCCCCGGGTGCAACTGGAGTTCGACGGGCGCTACGCCGCCATGCTGTCGCACGAACCGAAGAACTACGCGCTCCAGCCGTATGACGGACCGCTGGTGCTCCGGGGCGTGGCCTTCCGCTCCAGCCGCGCGGAGCCCTTCGGCGAGGCCTTCCTGCGCCGCGCGCTGCGCTGTCTCCTGGCGGGAGACATCCCGGGCGTGCGTGAGGTGTACGTCGCGACGGTGATGGCCCTGCGCCGCCGGGAGCTGCCCACGCCGGAGGTCTGCGCACACGTCCGCCTGACGAAGACGGGCGCCCAGTACCTCGCCCTCCGGCCCCGCCGGCGCGAGCTCCCCTACGAGGCCATGCTGGCCAGCGGCCGGAAGGAATGGCCTTTGGGTGAGCAGGTCCGCGTCTACCGTGCCGTGGGAGGCCGGGCGGGTCTGCTCCCCATTCCAGAGGCGGATGACCCGGGCACGGCGCGGCCCCTGTCACGCGAGGAGGACCCGCGCGACTACGACGTGGAGTACTACGTGCGGCTCCTGCGCGAGACGTTCGCCGCGCGGCTGGTGCGCGCGCTGACACCGGAGGACTTCCGGACGGTGTTCGACGACCCTGGCCAGCCCTCCCTCTTCGCGCCCTCGCTCGAGGACGCGAAGCCCATCCTCACGGTGCTGACGGAGCCGGCGGCCGCGCTGGAGGGGGCGTAGCCGCGCGCGGGACGGCTCAGGACACCCCGGCGTGCGTCTGGGCGGAGGATTCGGCCGCGGGGACCTGCTGCGGCGCCAGGGCGGTGCGCTGCAGCCAGCCCGCGAGCCCCAGGAGCACCAGGCCCGACGTGCGCAGCGTACGGAGCAGCTCCGCGTTTTGCGCCGCGTCTCCGGGCAGCAGGGGCCCCAGCCACACGCGGGCGTCGTAGAAGAGCCACATGGCGCCGGAGATGCCCATGGCCCACCACACCCAGGCCAGCCGTCCGCCGCGCAGCATGTACGCGACGCCCAGGATGGGGGCCACCAGCAGGATGGTCGTCATGTCGGCCAGCGTCGACGCCAGGCTGATGACGGCGGACATGGTGCTGATGGCGTCCGTGCCCAGGTGGCGGACCTCGGTGGCCAGCACGGGCACGCCCACGGCCAGCGCGGCCACGGCCGTTCCCACCCACAGCGCGTTGGAGCGGACGCTGGACGGCGGCTGGAGTCCGGACTGCCGGTACGTCATCGCCAGCAGGATGAGCGCGTACGTCGTGCTGACGTTCGCGAGCACGACGACGAGCATGCGGACGGGCAGCAGCGGTGACTGGGTGAAGGGCACGTCCGGCACCGCGTGGAGCCAGTAGCTGCGCAGCGCGGTGCTGACCAGCGACAGGAGCGCGCCCGCGGCCAGGCCGCCCCACACCTTGCGCAGGTAGTCGCCCTGGGCGAACGAACGGGCCGCCGCCAGCGTCCCGAGTACGGCCAGCACGCCGCTGCCCCAACCGGCGACGTCATGCACGAGCGAGAGCGAACGCGGCGCGTCCAGCGCGGAGGCCGCCGCGAAGGCGTGCGCCAACTGGAGCACGAGCACCGCGCCGAACCAGGGCACGATGCTTCCGGCCGCGCGGCCCGTCGACTGAGTGCTCATCGCAGCTTCTCCAAGGAGGCGGAAATCTCCGCCAGGATGACCTTCGCGTGCAGGGCGCCGATGAAGGTGTTCAGCATGGGTTTGAGGCCTTCGAGCAACTGCGGGAGGTCTTCTCGCTTGAGCTGCTCGGGGGGCCGCTTGAGCGTCCGAAGGGCGGCGGTCTGGATGGCCATCTTCGCGGTGAACCCGCCGAGGAGCGGTTCCAGGTGTCGCACGAGCGTGTCGTGCCAGCCGGCGGGGGAGGTCTGGGAGGTCGAAGGGAGAATCGCGCCACCTCCTGGTGGAAACCTGGAGCGTAGGCAGATTCCAGCCCGCACACGAGGGGCACACCCTGTCTGGCCATGCGGAATCCCTCTCGTTATGCAGGTTTTTCTTTGAGAACATGGAGCTGAGCCGGCCCCGGCGGGCGGGAGCTGCGGTGCTGACTGTTTTTCCCGGAGGTGACGCGCCGGGGGCGCCCCCTAGAATGCGCCGGCTCGTTCCGCGAGAACCCATGAACGCCCCACATCTTCGTGATGCCCCGCCGCCCTCCGTGACAGCCGTCCCCCGTCCGCATGCCGTTCGAGCACCCGCGCCGCGGAGGTACTGGGACTGGCTCAAGATGGGGCTGGGGGCCCTGGTGGCCCTGTGGGGGGCGAACCTCGTCTTCGTCGGCGCGCTGGGCGTGATGGTGGGCGCTGTGCAAAGCGTCTCTCCGGACGAGGGGAGGACGACCTCGGATGGCGTGGGCATCCTGCTGGTAGCGGCGGTGTTCGTCGCCGTGGGCCGCTTCGCGTGGAAGAAGGGGCTGTCTCCCTTCCGGGCCGCGCGCCGCCGCGAGCAGTTGCTGGGCTTCATCCGAGCGCAGACGCGCATCCGCGTCAGTGACGTGGCCTCGCAGCTCCGGTTCCCGGAGGAGGAGGTCGCGGCGATACTCACCACGCTCATCGCCCGTCACGAGGTGGACCTCGTCTACCTCGCCGACTCGCGCGTTTACCTCCACCGCGAAGCTTTGGAGCGGGGGAAGAATGTCGCCCGGCGTTGTCCTTCGTGTGATGCCCCCGTGAGCGCGGAGGCCGTCCAGCCGGGGGACAAGGTGGTTTGCTCCTACTGCTCCACGCCCTTCCTCGTGACGTAGGACAACAGACCTTCCCTTGCGGTGCGTTCGGGTTGCCGGGACACTGAATCTTTGGCAATCGGAAGGCGCACAGCGCCGTAGTGGCTCCGTCATTCGACGAGATGCCAGGTCATCCAGGGGAGGTCCGATGAGGAAAGTATTCGGAGCGGTAGCACTGGCCGCGTTCACCGGCTGCGCGACCACGCAGGAAGCCCAGAAGCCGGAGACACCGCCCGCCGTCGAAACGGCGAAGGTGGAAGCCCCCGCGGAACAGCCGAAGCTTCAGGTTCCCGTGGACTACTACAAGCTCGACAACGGCTTGAAGGTGGTCCTCTCGCGCGACAGCTCGGCGCCCAAGGCCGTCGTCGCCGTGTATTACAACATCGGCTTCCGCATCGAGCCGAAGGACCGCACCGGGTTCGCGCACCTGTTCGAGCACATGATGTTCCAGGGCTCGACGAACCTCGGGAAGATGGAGTTCATCCGCCTCATCCAGAAGAACGGCGGCGTGCTCAACGGCTCCACCCGCTTCGACTTCACCAACTACTTTGAAGTCATCCCCTCCAACGCGCTGGAGCCCATCCTCTGGGCCGAGGCCGACCGCATGCGCGGGCTCGACGTGACGGAGGAGAACCTGAAGAACCAGCAGGGCGTGGTGACGAACGAGGTGAAGGTCAACGTCCTCAACCAGCCTTATGGCGGCTTCCCGTGGCTGGACATGCCGCAGGTGGCGAACACCAACTGGTACAACGCCCATAACTTCTACGGCGACTTGAAGGACCTGGAGGCCGCCTCGCTGGAGGACGTGCGCGCCTTCTTCAAGACGTACTACGCGCCCAGCAACGCGGCGCTGGTCATCGTCGGTGACTTCGAGCCGGACCAGGTGAAGGGCTGGATTCAAAAGTACTTCGGGCCGCTGCCCACCGTGGCGCAGCCGTCGAAGCCGGACATCTCCGAGCCTCGCCAGACGAAGGAGAAGCGCCACGACAAGCAGGACAAGCTGGCGCAGCGTCCGGCGCTCGCGGTGGGCTACCACATGCCCGACGTGGGGACGCCCGAGTACTTCGCCATGGCGCTGGTCGACGAGGTCCTCCTGCGCGGCAACGACAGCGCGCTCTACCAGCAGCTCGTGCAGAAGAAGGGCCTGACGGGCGAGGTCTCCGGCGGGGTGAACCAGCTGGGCAACCACTGGAACTACAACGGCCCCATGCAGTGGACCGCGTACCTGTTCCATGACGCGGACACGACCACGGAAACCATCCTCGCGGAGTTCGACGGCGTGGTGGCGCAGCTGCAGAATCAGCCCATCGACGCGGCGACGCTGGAGCGGGCGCGGGTGAAGGCGCGCTCGCGGCTGTATGGCCAGCTGGAGGGCCTCTTCGGCTTCGGCCGCGCGGACCTGCTGGCGTCCTTCGCGCTCTTCTTCGACGACCCGGCGCGCATCAACCGGCTGGAGTCGGAGCTGATGAAGGTGACGCCGGAGCTCATCCAGAAGACGGCGAAGGAGTATCTGCGCCGTGAGAACCGCACCGTGCTGACGGTGACGCCCGCCGCGGCGACCGCCACCCAGACGCAGGCCCCCTGAGGACACGCACCCATGACCACGCACTCAATTCGCACCCGCCTTGTCGCGCCCGCGCTGATGGTGCTCGGGATGCTGTCCGCGCCTGCCTTCGCGGCCGCTCCCGCCCCGGCGTCCACCAGGGAAGCGCCTCCGGCCGCCGCCGCGCCCAAGCCCTTCAAGGTTCCCGTCCGCACGCAGTTCAAGCTCGACAACGGGCTGGAAGTCTCGCTGCTGCCCTATGGCGACATGCCGAAGGTCGCCATCCAGTTGGCCATCGACACCGGCAACATCCACGAGAAGGCCACGGAGACGTGGCTGGCGGACCTGACCGGCAAGCTGCTGTCGGAGGGCACCACGACCCGTTCCGCGGAGCAGATTGCCCAGGCGGCCGCGCAACTGGGTGGTTCGCTCAACATCGGCACGACGATGGACCAGACCTATGTTGGTCTGGAGGTACTCTCCGAGTCGGCGCCGGACGCCGTGGCCCTCATCGCGGACGTCATCCAGAACCCGGCCTTCCCGCCGGCGGAGGTCGAGCGCGTCAAGGGCGACCTCGTGCGGGAGATGGCCATCTACAAGAGCCGGCCGGGCACGCTCGCCGACGAGCGGCTGCTCCAGTCGCTCTACGGTGACCACCCGTATGGCCGCTACTTCCCGCCGGAGGCCCAGCTCAAGGGTTACACGCCGGAGGCCGTCCGCGCGCACTACGACGCCAACATCGGCGCGGCCCGGGCGCGGCTGTACGTCGTCGGCCGGTTCGAGCCGGCGCCGGTGGAGAAGGCCATCCGGGACGCGTTCACCGGCTGGAAGGCCGGCGCGGCACGGCTCAAGAACGTGCCCAAGCAGAAGGTGGCGAAGGCGGTCCAGTTCATCGACCGCCCCGGCTCGGTGCAGTCCACGGTGCGCGTGGCGGTGAAGGGCCTGCCGCCCTCCAGCCCGGACTACGTCAAGCAGACGGTGATGAACACGCTGCTCGGTGGCTACTTCAGCTCGCGCATCACCGCGAACATCCGCGAGGCGAAGGGCTACACGTATTCGCCCTACAGCGAGGTGTCCACGCACCTGGAGGACGCCTACTGGGTGCAGAACGCGGACGTGACGACGGCGGTCACCGGCGAGTCGTTGAAGGAGATCCTCAAGGAGGTGGCCACCCTGCGCAAGACGCCGCCGCCCGCGGACGAGCTGCGCGCTGTCCAGAGCTACCTGGCGGGCTCCTTCCTGCTCCAGAACGCGTCGCGCAACGGCATCATCTACCAGCTCCGCTTCGTGGACCTGCACGGCCTGCCGGATTCGTACTCGCAGAACTACGTGCAGGCGGTGATGGCCGTCACGCCGGAGCAGGTGCAGCAGCTGGCCGCGAAGATGCTGACACGTGAGGCGATGACCTTCATCGTCGTGGGCGACCAGAAGGTGGTGGCGCCGCAGCTGAAGGTCGTGTCCCCCGCGCTGAAGTAAGTCCCGGGAGGGCGGAGGCCACACCTGGGCCTCCGCCCTTCATGCATTCCTGGTCACGGAGCTGCGTCCCCTGCGAGCGCCCGGGCCGCCAACCCTGTCTGGAGCATTGAGCGTCCAGGTCCACCGTGCCTTGATACGCGGCCATGGCCCTGCTCAATGACTTGCTCAAGAAAGGCTCGCTCCACACGCCCTGCGGCACGGCGGCGCGGCGGGCTGCGCTCAAGGCGAAGCTGACGAACTCCGGCGCCACGGAGGTGGTGTCCAAAGACCTGAAGCTCTCCGAGGGCGATGACCGCGTCCTGGAAGCGTCACGCGTCGTGGTGAAGGGGAACCTCGTCCTGGAGGACCAGTCCCGGCTGCTCGTCGCGGGCGACCTGCTGGTGGAGGGCAGCATCATCCACGAGGGCTTCGACTACGCGCTGCTCTTCACGGGCGGCGCGCTCTCCGCGAAGAACCTGCTCTTTCACGGTGAACTGGTGTCGCTGGGCCCCATCACCGTGCAGCAGGTGGCGTGGACCTACTACAACGACTACTCGACCTACGCGGATTCTCTGAAGGCGAGAATCGTCGTGGCGGCTGACCGCTTCGACGCGGTGGATGACGTGCAGGCGGACCACCACTTCAATGGACACCCCAGTGACATTCGTGAGGCGCTGGCGAAGCAGCTGAGCGCGGACGTGGTGGACGCTGACGGCGACTGGTCCTACGAAGAAATCGCGAAGCACCTTCTTCGCGGGCGAGCCCTGCTTCGCTGAAGGGGCTTGGCGGGGCACACGGATTCGCTAGCGTGCGCGCATCATGGCCCATGCGTCGAATGAGAATGCGGTGGCGGAAGCAGTGAAGCGGCTCAAGTCCCTGGCGGAGGAGATCGAGGACATGAGCATCGAGTTCTCCACGCCCGTGACTGCCGACGAGGTGGCGCAGCTGGAGAAGAAGTTCAAACTGAAGCTGCCTCCCAGCTACGTGCACTTCATCAGCACCTACGGCACCTTCAAGGTGCTGCATGGTGGGCGGGAGCTCATCGGCATGGAGGAGCCGGGCTTCCTGCGCGCGGCGGCGCCGGACCCGTCGGACGCGGTCAACGGTGACGACCCGGAGGTGGAGGAGGCCATCAACCAGGCCCTGTTCTTCCAGCGCGCGGATGACGACGCGGTGGACAACTTCTGGTGCTTCAACCCGCGCGACGTCACGCCGGAAGGCGAGCTGGGCGTCGTCGGCTACTACCACGACGAGGCCTTCGACCTTTCCCCGCGCCTGGGAACGGAGGACGCCGAGCACTTCCGGGACTTCTCGGCGCACATCGTCAGGGTCATCGACGCGCTCATCGAGAACTTCGCGGAAGCGTAAGGCACGGCGGAAGCCCGTGCTGCTGCACGGGCTTCGTCGAGGCTTCGTGACTCAGAGGCAGTTGCCCAGACCGTCGTAGAGGGTGGTCTGGGTGCGCGGCAGCGTGGCGTAGAGCGGAGACGTGCCCGCGAGCGCCGTCAGGAACTCCTGAATCGTGGTGCGCGGGGCGACAGGCGCCTGGCAGGCCCAGGTCCGCGCATCCACCGTCACCGCGCCCGTCGCCGGGTCGACGTCCTCGTTGCTGGCGGCGAAGACCCAGACGCACTGGCCCATCCGGCCCGTCAGGGCATTCACGGAGCAGCGGAAGCGCAGCGACTCGATGTTGCTGTATTCGCCCTCGCAGAACGTGTCGCCGCAGATGTCATCGAAGTTCTGCTTCAGCGAGGCCCGGAGTTGGTACCACGCCTCGATGTCCGCCTCCGATGTCAGGTAGGAGGAGACGTCCACATACTGGCTGGTGACCGTGTCCCCGGATGCCAGGGCAGACATCGGCGCAAGAAAAGACAGACTCAGGGCGGCAATGGAAAGCGGGGAGGAGAGGGTCATGCGGCCTATTTAGTCCGTCCTCCACGTTTGCGAATCCACCCCCCATGGGCTGACACGGAGTTTTGACTGCACTCCGATAGGAATTCTCCATTCCTGGCACCCCGGCCGAGGCCCAGGCTTTGTGGGCCTGGGCCTCGGCCGGGGGAGGGCCGCCTCAGTCCTTCTTCAGCTGGAGGAGCTCCCAGCCGCCGTCCGGATGGAGATTCATCGGGTTCGCGGTGCCGACGTCGAGCGCCTTCTTGCCGCTCACCCGCGTGCGAACGCCGTCATTCATGTCGTTGCCCAAGCCCCTCAGCGATTCCGCCACCGCGCTCTTTCTGCCCCCATGTGCTGCCCTGGCGCTCGCGATGCCCGCTGTAGACAGTCTCGCCTCCATCGTGGGCAGCCATGAGCAATCGGGGTGCCGTTCCAAGGGTGTCGGTGGGAAGATTCGTGTCCCCGTCCCGGGGGCAGACGAGCACGGCGCTCGCGCCCCCGGGAACAGGTGTGATGGTGTCTCGTCAATGCCCGCGCGCGTCGGCAGTGGCCGTTGCTTCACACGGGGGGCGCTTTGACGCCCCAGGGAGGGCATTTCTTGCGGAGTCATGGGTCGCGCTGCGTGCACAGCGCGGTCCCTTGCCCTCTCCGGGTCATGGCAGGAAGGCGTTCTTCACCGCGTCGAGCAGCGGATTGGCGCCAGTCTGTGGGTCGGTGCATCCCTGGTTGATGGTCCAGATGATGGTGCCACCGTATCCGTTGTCATGGGCGAAGGCGCCCTTGGCGGCAATGGTTTGCGGTGAGTCATACGAAATCCACCGCACCGTGCCGTCCTCCACGGGGACGTCGAAGGTGACGTAGCTGGCCTTCGCCGCCTCGTCCCAGTGGTAGACGCCCGTCGCCGACAGCTGGAGAATCTTGCTGTATGTGAAGGAATTGTCGCTGCCCACGTAGTCGGACCAGTCCGTGTACGGCTGATACGGGCCGGTGATGTTCCGCCACGCCATGCCATAGAACGGGATGCCCATGCCCAGCTTGCTCTTGGGGATGCCCGCGTTGGCCCAGGCGCTGAGGCTGGAGGATACGGACGTGGGATGGTTGCCCGCCTCGCCTGTGAGCGCGGAGGTGTACCAGGACAGCCAGCCGCCCCAGGGGCCCGTCATCTCGTAGGTCATCACGTTCATCTGGTCCAGGTAGGGGACCAGGTTGGTGAACCACGGGTCCGCATCCTCGGGGAAGTTGCTGTTGACCCAGCCGATGGGCATGGTGAGCAGCATCTGCGGCCGGGCCGCGCGCAGCGCCTGTATCAGCGCGAGCAACGCCGGCTTGTCCGCCTGTTCCACCGGCTCCCAGTCGATATCCAGGCCGTCATAGCCAAAGGTATCCATCGCGTTGAGCAGGTTCTGGACGAACAGGGCGCGGTTCGCGTTGGACGCCGCACCCACCCAGCCGTCGTGCTCACCCGCGCCGCCCACCATGATGATGGCCTTGCGTCCGGCCGCGTGCGCCCGCGTGGACAGCGTCCGCGCGATGGCCGGGCCATTCGAGTTGTCGAACTGGGTGTTCACCGTCCCATCCGGATTGGGAGTGACGCGGCCGACGAGGATGTGCGTAAGCGCGGAGAAGTCCACCTTCTCCGGCGGGTACATGTCGGCGTTCCAGCCGGTGTAGTAGCCCGACACCCACGTGCCGCTCGGCGGGGGCGTGTTCGGGACGGTGACGGTGGCCACCGCCGACTTCGTGGGGTCGGCCTGGCTCGTCGCGACAACGTGGTAGGTGCCCGCGATGGCCGGAGCGGTGTACAGGCCCGCCGGCGTGACGGTGCCTCCCGCCGCGCCCTCCTGCACGGACCACGTCACCGCCGTGTTGGTGCTGCCCGTCACCGTGGCCGTGAAGGCCTGCGTCCCCCCGGCTGGAACCGTGGCGGAGGCGGGGGTGATGGCCACCTCCACGGGCGGAGGCGGCGCGGCCATGCCACGCACGCCCAGCTCGTCGAAGTAGAGCGTGGGCAGGCTCAGTCCCCGGCCTTCCTGGAGCGCCAGGCCCGTCAGCCGAGCCCCTTCCGGCGCCAGGAGGGAGATGGGAACGGTGCACGTCACCCAGGTGTTGGCGCGGATGCGGCCTCCGGTGCAGTACGGCCCCAGCTCGGTGCCAGGCGTGAAGGCGCCATTCACCACGGCCCGGGCCAGCACCACCGCGTTGTTGCCGCCCGTCCCGCCATGCACGCGCAGGGTGAGCGTCATGCCCGCGTTCGAGGTGATTGGCGATGTATTGAAATACAGCGCCTCCCAGGCGCGCATCGTCACGGAGATGGAGTAGCGCCCCGCCGCGACAGGGGAGGTGTTGGTGAGCGAGTGGGGGGCCCAGGAGTAGTCCTGCCACGGTGCTTCCATGGCATCGCGGTAGATCCAACTCGTCGTGACGGGGACCAGCTCGGGGGGCTCGCCTTCGTTCCCGTCAACCACTGCCGCGGGAGGCCTTGCCTCCGCCTGGGCGGCCCACGCCGCGCTGCCGCCAGAAGCCAGGACCATGGCCATCCATGAAACCAACCATACGACCAACCGGTTCATTCGCTTCTCCTGTCGAGGCCCGTCGGAATTCCACGCTCACTCGCGGTGAGCCGTGCTACACGGTCTCGCTGCCTGACTGAGATTGACGGGCCTTGAGCAACCTGGGGGAGGAGCCCTTCATGGC
Source organism: Myxococcus sp. AB056 (assembly GCF_006547365.1). Classification (NCBI taxonomy): domain Bacteria; kingdom Pseudomonadati; phylum Myxococcota; class Myxococcia; order Myxococcales; family Myxococcaceae; genus Myxococcus; species Myxococcus sp. AB056. Next base: position 77,812 of record NZ_VHLB01000022.1, read on the forward strand.
AAAGCCCTCCCCAAGGTCGCCTCAATCACTGTCAATGCGACAGTGGGGATTTATTTATCTGGGAGGTGTCCCGGACTTCGCATCCGGGCGCCGGACAGGCGCCTCGCGGGACCAGGAATGCGGTGACATTCCCTCAGTCGGCTCAGCGCAGCCACTGCTTTCGAACAGGGCCAGGCGCGGTCGCCTCGTTCCGGGATGTATTGATGGTGAGTTGTATTTGTATGTCTATTGCTGTCAGTGGCCCGGGTGGCCAGCGCGTAGGCACGCCTTCTGGCCACCCGGGCATCACGTCAGTGTTGCGGCTCCACCCGGAGGGCGCCGGCGGGCGGTGCCGCCGAGTCCAGCGGGATGAAGACCTGCTGCGTCTGGCCTTGTGTCCAGTCCGAATTCCAGACGAAGACGGTGACGCTGCCCGGCGTGGTGGCTCGGAAGTAGAAGCGGCCCTGGGCCTGGGGGTTCCCCAGGTCGAGCGTCGTCACCGTGGGGCCCGCACAGGCGGGGTCGGCGTAGAACTGGATGCCGGGGGAGGCCGGGCCTGCTGAGGTGATGTTGAAGCCCGTCATGGCGGGCACGGCCAGGTTCCCGCTCACGTCCTGGGTCTGGACAATGAGCGGGCCGGAGCAGAGGCCCACGGGGACCTGCCGAGGCGGATTACGGAAGGCGAGGCTTGCTACCGGACCCGCGAGCACATCCACGGCGAAGGTGGAGCCGGGGAGGGTGGCCGGGTCATACCCCGCGCCGGTGATGACGTTGGAGTGAATGACATTGCCCGTGCCCAGGTCGGAGATTCCGGCCTGGTAGACGTAACCATTCGTCACCCCGTCGAAGTGGAGCTCGTTGCCCACGACCTGGATGTTCGTCGGCACCGCCGGAGGGCTTTGATCCGCATTGCCCTGGGACAGGTAGACGCCGATGTCGTTGTTGAAAAGTTGGTTGTCATGGATGAGGACGTCCGTGGAAAACGGGCCCCCATACATCGGCCCTCCGTAGACAAGGATGCCGCTGGCGACACCCTCTCCGGTGTAGGAGTGCCCGGAGATGAGGTTGTTGACGATGTGTCCGGTGGCCCCGAGCCCGATCTGGATTCCGGACTGGGCGACGTTGCCGATGGGACCGGCGCCCACCAGCCGGTTGTTGGTGATGTCCACAAAGACATTGCCAACCGCCACGACGCCGGCCTTCTGGTATCCCAGCAGGAGGTTGTTCTGGACACCGACGTGTTGCGTCGGGCTCAACGGGGCCTGGTTGCGAATCAGGATGCCAGTGCCCTCCTGGCAGCCTCCGGTTCCGTCTCCCTGGCGGATGTTGAAAATCTGGGTGTTGATGACGGAGCCCGTCGCATTGTCGAACCGGATGCCGACGAGCGCGTCCTCCCCCGTGTCGCAGACGTCCGAGAGCTCATTCAACATGAGCCTGAGGTTCATGTAGAACGCGCTGCCGCCGCAGTTGCGCGCGATGGCGCCCTTGAAGCGGTCTCCCGGAGGGTCCAGCGCGATGATGAAGTGCCCTGCCCCATCCAGGACGTAGCCATCCGGAATGAGCAGGGTGGAGTAGGTGGCGCAGCTGCCCGCCAGCGTCAGAACGTTTCCGTTCTGGAAGACAGGGCAGGGAATGTACCCGCAGGTGAGGTCCTGGAAGCCCTCTAGGGGGGACTCCGTGCTCAGCGCTGCCGTGTGGAGGTCTTCACTGGGGCTGCTGTGGACCTCTTCGTGACTGGGTTCCTCGCCCGAGCACCCCACGACTGGCAGTGACAGGGTTCCAACCAGAAGGCTTCCGAAACATCGCCATCGATTTCGACTCATGAACGCTCCTCTCTCTGAGCGGCTGCTCAGTGAGAGGGACTCGATAGTGTGAAGTCGTGCAGCGTCATATGGACTCCACGGATGGTGATGGCGCTGGATGTGGACAGTCGCCGCTGCTCGGGTCCAGGTGAGATGTCCAGAAGGGGGTGGATGTGATGGGCGCGCGACGGAACGCGGGAGGGGCAAAGGTAGGATGGCTCCCCGGGAGCCACACTCCGGGCCAGGGCGTGGCGTTGGAAGCGGGGCCTGCGGACGGGCCGATCGAGCATGGGAGACAGGCCCTGGCAACGCTTGTCGCGGCGACGTCCGTGTCCACGTCGCGCAGTTGACGGGAGGGTGCCCCGCAGGGGGGCTCCCCGGAAGGTCGGCTGACGCGTTGCATGGGAGGCAGGGGCCTCGCGCCGCCGGGAGGCTCCCGGTAACGTTTCGAATTCCTTTCCCGCCGGAGGATGCCGTCATGACGTTCTTGGACACGCAGAACCCCTGGCGCCTCGCGGGCGTGTTGTTGCTGCTCGTCACCGCGGGGTGTCACCTGGAGGACCCGCAGCCCCTTCAACAGGAGCCCTCCGCGTCGGCGCGGGTGATGGTGGTGCTGCCGCGCACGCTGACGCCCGGGCCCGTCACGGAGGTCCGTGCCGCGCTCACGCCTGTGGAAGGAGAAGAAGCGGGCGCGGTGCTCTCCGGCGGCGACGGTCTGTGGCAGGGGCTGGTGCGGCGGATTGCCTCCGGACGAGCAGCTGAGGTGAGTGCGACCGTCCGAGGCGATGGCGGTGAGGTCCTGGCGCACATCGACGTCCCGAACGTGGTGATAGGCGCGCACCGGACGGCGCTGGTCGTCCTGGTCCCGCGAGCCCCCAGTTCCGGCGTGCCCGGAGCGCCTTTTATCGACGCGGTGGTGGGCTCGTTGGCGGAGGTCCGGCCCGAAGGGCAGGTGGCGCTGCGCGCGGTGGCAGAGGCCGCGTCCGGGGATGGGGCGCTCACGTATGCCTGGCGGGCCTCGGCTGGAAGCTTCAGCGACGCCAGCGCCGTGGCGCCCGTCTGGACGGCGCCAGAGGCGTCCGGCTTCGTGACCTTGACGCTCCAGGTGACGAACGCGGTGGGGCAGGGGGCCACGCTGGACTTTCCCGTGCGAGTGGCCCGGGACCATGGCTTCGGAGCGGACAGCGTGGCCGCCTTCAATCGCTGGCCGTTGATGGTGGAGCTGGGCTCCCTTCCTTCTGGCGAGGTCCCGTATGGCGACTCCCTGCAACTCCAGGCGGAAGGCTGGGACGAAGACGGAGACACGCTCACCTACGCATGGACGGCCAGTTGCGAAGGCACCTTCGATGACGCGAGCGCGCGGTCGCCTCGCTTCACGCCGTCCACGCCGCCCTCGGGGGCCTGTGGCGCGTGCCAGTTCCACGTCACGATGCGGGATGGCCGAGGCGGTGAGCACGTGGGCTCGGTCGCCGTGTGCGTGGTGCAGCGGCTGCCGCCCATCATCATCTCCACGGCTCAGTCGCGGACGGAGGCCGTGAGCGCGGAGCCCGTCCTGCTCCAGGCGGTGGCGGAGGATCCGCGCGGCGAGGCGCTCACCTTCCAGTGGTCCGCGAACACCGGCCTCCTGGGAACCGCCACCCAGGACGGGACGCGGAGCGAGGTGCCCTGGTCCGAGCTGTCCTGTGTCCCGGCGGGCGTGGAGCCTTCCGTGCGGCTCACCGTCACGAATGTCTCGGGGATGAGCGCGGCGCACGTGTTCCGGATTCGTTGGGATGACCGGCGCTGTGGGGCGTTTCCTCCCTGCTCCGCCCGGTGGGAGAACGGCCGCGTGACGTTGACGGCGGACTGCACGACGGAGGGCACGCTGTACATCCCGGACGGAGTCACCTTCGATGGCGCCGGGCACGTTGTGACTGCGGTGGACCCCGAGGGCGGCCACTTCCAGGGCGCCGTGCTCCGCAACCGGGGAGACACGGCCCATGTCCACGACGTGACGGTGGCGGCGCGCGGCCTGTCGGACCTGCCGTGTGATGCGGGCGAGGCCGGCTTGAGTGGCATCCGCTTCACCGGGGCGAGTGGTTCCATCACCGATAGCGAGGTGCGTGCGCTGCACCAGGGCGCGGGCGAGGGCGGCTGCCAGGAGGGCGTGGCCATCGAGGTACGAAACGCCCAGGACGCGTCCCACGTGGTCCAGGTGGAGGTCCTGCGCAACCACGCCGTGGGCTACCAGAAGGGGGGCATCGTGGCCTCGGGCCGGGTGGACGTGGCCGTGGAGGACAACGTGGTGGAGGGCGGCGGTCCGTCGGCCGTCATCGCCAGGAATGGCATCCAGTTGAGCTTCGGCGCCACGGGACAGGTGCTGGGCAACCGCGTCACCGGCAACATCTATACGGGGACCGGCTATGTGGCGGCCGGCATCCTCGTCGCGGGTGGGGCTTACTACGGCGGTCCGGTGTGCGAGGACGTCCTCATCCAGGGCAACACGCTGGAGGCGAACGACATTGGCATCGACCTGTCGCAAGCGGAGGCGGACGGTGGGCCGCTGGCGCAATCCTCACGGTTGCTCGTGGTGGAGAACACGTTGAGCCACGAGGTGGTAGCGAACGGCGTGCCGTACCAGGCGGCCATCTCGGACCTGGGCGGGGCCAACGTCATCAGCCGCAACCGCATCAGCGGCGCGGGCTATGCCAGGGAGACCCTGCCGGGCTCCACCTTCGACGTGGACGTGGTGGCGGACGCGGCGGCGCAGGTGGCCTTCCTGACGCCCCCGCAAGACGTGGCGGCGGGCGCGTGCTCCGAGGCGTTGGTGGTGCAGAGCCAGGACGCCATGGGCAATCTGTCCGCCCTGGCTTCGTCCCTGCTGGTGGTGGAGGCGCAGGGGAACGTTGGCGGGGTGACCTTCTTCCGGGACGCGGCGTGTGCGCAGGCCCTGGTGCCTCTGAATGGCAGCGGCGCCATGGCCCTGGAGGGACCGCAGCAGGAAGCGGTGTTCTATTTCCGCGCGGAACAGGCAGGGGCCCTGGAGGTGCGGGTGCGAGGCGACGGGGTGAGTGCCTCCCAGATGCACGTGGTGCGTTAGACGGGGTGGAGTGCGTCGAAGCATTGAATGAGCCATTGCCATGGCCGTCGCGTCGTCCGTGGCTCTGGGTCTGTCTTGCTTCGGTCTCTGTCGTAGACTCCGTGGGATGGAAGGGGCCAAAGTCACTTCTACTTCCACTGGTTCGTCATGACTCCGACTCCCTTTGGGCCTGCGTACACCCTCCAGACAGCACGAACGCTGCTCCGCTGCTGGTCACCCGCTGACGCCGCGCGTGCGCTCCGCGCCATCGACGCCAGCCTCGACCACCTGCGCCCTTGGTTGGACTGGGCGCGGCACTACCCCATCAGCGTGGAGCAGCAGGCCGCCGTCCTGCGGCGCTTTCGCGGAACCTTCGACCTGGGGCAGGACTTCACCTATGCCGTGTTCGACCGGGGAGGGACGGAGGTCCTGGGCGGCTGCGGGCTGCATCCTCGTGGTGTGGGCGAGGGGGGCCGGGAGATTGGGTATTGGATTGCCGCCCAGCACACCGGTCAGGGGCTCGCGACCGAAGTGGCGGCGGCGCTCGTCCGCGTCGCGTTCGAGCTGGATGGCCTGCGCCGGGTGGAGATTCACTGCGACCCGCTCAACGTGCCGAGCGTCGCGGTGGCCCGCAAGCTGGGCTTCACCCACGAAGGCACCTTGCGACAGCGCCTCCTGGCCGCTGACGGCTCGTGGCGCGACGTCATGATCTGGACCCTCCTGGCGGAGGACTACCGGGCCAGCCCCGCCGCCGCGAGCGATCTGGAAGCGTTCGACGTGCTGGGGCAGAAGCTGCTGTAGACCCTCTGCTCAGGGGGCCGGGTCCTCGCGCTCCGGCTCGCCTTCCAGCGCCATTCAACCGCGTGCCGCGTGTCGGATTCCAGGGCCGAGGGGACGGGGCTACGTCATTCCCACGGATGATGCGAGCACGCTGGGGAGCAGCACCCCGAACCTGGTCGTCCGCATGAAGAACCTCGTCTGAGGCGTCTCTTCCGGCTCGACGGCTCGCGCAGGTACCAGGGCGTGTTGATGACGACGATGTGGGGCCCTCCGCGAACCAGGAGCATCATCTTCAACAGCGTGGCGGTGTGACTGGGGATGATGAAGTGGTGCCAGCGGCGCTCGACGAGCTCTGGCACCAGCACCGCAATGAACCGGCCCGGATGCTCCGCGGCGAGCTTCCGGACGTAGCCCAGCAGCGGGTCCACGACCTGGCGGTAGGTCGGCACGAGCACGTCCAGTCGTGGCACCGGCCGTCCGGCCTTCCGAAGGGGCGCGGCCACCTGCCACTCCCAGCGCTGCACCAACTGCTCCTGGGCGTCCGGTTGTCCTCGGACCTGCACGGCATACACATCCGGGGACATGGACAGGGCCAGCCGCAGGCCCTTCTGCGCCACCCGGTCCAGGCGCCGGAGGGGTACCACCACCACGGGCGCGGCGAGCGGCTGCACGGGGATGGGGTGGGGCGTCTCGGTGGCGGCGTGGATGCGCTCGGCGTGGCGCCGGGAGGTCCGGAGCAGCGCGTAGGTCAGGGGAATGAAGACGACGGTCAGCCAGGCGCCCTCTTCGAACTTGGCCGTCGCCACCACGGTCAGCGCCAGGGCGGTGCAGGCCGCGCCCACGCCATTCACCCACTGGAACCGCCGCGTGCCGCGTCCGCTCATGCGCCGCCAGTGCATGACCATGCCGAGCTGGGACAGGGTGAAGGCGGACAGCGCCCCCACCGCGAACAGCGGGATGAGGTGGTCCGTCACGCCGTTGAACACCACCAGCAGCGCGGCGGCCAGCAGGGACAGGGTGATGATGCCCGTGGAATACACGAGGCGCTGGCCCACGTGGGCGAAGGCCGGAGGCAGGTTGCTGTCGAGCGCCAGCGCGCGGCACAGGCGGGGGAAGTCCGCGAAGCTCGTGTTGGCGGACAGGCAGAGCACGCAGACGATGGCCGCCAGCGTCACGTAGTAGAAGACGCCGCGCCCGGTGACGGCGGCCACGACCTGGGACAGCACGCTCTGGTAGCCGGCCTGGCCCGGCGCGGTCGCGCCAATGTCATAGGCGTGGCTCATCCACGCCACGCCGCAGAGGAGCATCACCAGGATGCTCACGATGCCCAGCAACGTCCGGCGCGCGTTGCGCACGCGGGGTTCGCGGAAGATGGGTACGCCGTTGCTGACGGCCTCGATGCCCGTCATCGCCGTGCAGCCGTTCGCGAAGGCATGCATCAACAGCCAGAGGCTCGCCATGGCCGTGCTCTCCGGGAGCCGGGGTGGGGCGACGACGGGCACGGGGCTGCCACCGGACGTGAGCACCTTCCAGATGCCGATGAGCAGGGTGATGCCCAGGCAGCCGACGAACAGGTAGGTGGGCAGCAGGAAGGCCGAGCCCGCGGTACGGACGCCTCGCAGGTTCACCACCATGATGAAGCCGAGCAGCGCCAGGCACAGGAGCAGGGTGTGGGGGAACAGGCTGGGGATGGCGGAGACGAGCGCGCCCACGCCGGCGGAAATGGCCACCGCGACGTTGAGCACGTAATCCAACGCCAGCGCGGAGGCCGCGAGCAGCGCGGGCTTCACGCCCAGGTTGGCGCGGGCCACGGAGAACGAGCCGCCGCCGTCGGGATACGCGGCGATGGTCTGCCGATAGGAGAACTGCACCACGAGCAGCAGCGCGACGATGATGCCGGTGAGCAGGCCGATGTACCGCGGCCCGGCGCTGCCCAGCACGAGCATGGCGGTGAGCGCAGCCTCGGGCCCGTAGGCCGCGGAGGCCAGCGCGTCCAGCCCGAGCACGGGGATACCTGTCAGCGGACCAATCCTCTCCTCTTCCGCTCGCTCGTTCGGAATGGGCCTGCCGAACAGGACCCGCCACAAGGACATGCCTGAAAGGTAGTGCCGCGTCTCCGGGGGCTTCGACAGGCGACGGGCCTTGCGCCCGGCCTTACTTGGAAAGTTCCTGCGTGCTGCGCACCCTCGTCATGGATTCCCCTGCATGACGGAGGCGCCATGACCCCGTCCGAGTTGACGGCCGAGCAGCTTCAACACCAGGTGCATTCGCTGGGTGACTGGTTCCACAACCTGGACCTGCATGGCGTGCAGACGGCGCCCCGGCATCCCCTGGGAGACTTCCCCGCCGTGTTCTGGCGGACCTTCCAGCGAGCCTTCCCCAGGGATTTGACGGGCAAGTCCGTGCTCGACATCGGCTGCAACGGGGGCTTCTACAGCATCGAGATGAAGCGGCGGGGCGCGGCCCGCGTGGTGGGCATCGACAGCGACGCGCGCTACCTGGCCCAGGCTCGTTTCGCCACCCAGGTGCTGGGGGTGGACGTGGAGCTGCATCAACTGGACGTGTACGAAGCGGGCGCGCTGGGCGAGAAGTTCGATGTCGTGCTCTTCATGGGCGTGCTCTACCACCTGCGCCATCCCTTGCTCGCGCTGGACCTGCTCCATGAGCACGTCGTGAGGGACCTGCTCTTCTTCCAGACGATGGAGCGGGGCAGCACCCAGGTGGGGCCAGTGGCGGCGGACTACCCCATCTCCGAGCACGCCATCTTCGACCGGCCGGACTTCCCGAAGCTGCACTTCATTGAACGCCGTTATGCCGGAGACCCCACCAACTGGTGGGTGCCCAATGCGGCGTGCACGGAGGCCATGCTCCGCTCCGCCGGCTTCGAATTGCTCGAGCGGCCCGCCCGGGAAATCTACCTGTGCCGACGCAGCACGCGCCCGGAGGTGCTCCAATGATTGAGGCGGTGAAGCTGTGGAATGAACCCAACAACATGTCGCACTGGGACTTCGGGCTGGATGCCGACTGGGCCATCTTCTCCCGGATGGTGCGGCTGGCGGGCGCCGCGGTGCGCGCGGAGAACCCCCGGCTGCCGCGCGTGCTGGGGGGGATGGCGCCCATCGACGTGTCCTTCCTGCGCCGCATGGAAGCGCAGGGCGCCCTGGATGAGGTGGACGTCGTCGCGGTGCATGGCTTCCCGCTCGACTGGAACCACTGGCAGCTCGACGAATGGCCCGAACGCCTGGCGGAGATTCGCGCCGTGTCACGTCTCCCTGTCTGGGTGACGGAGGTGGGGGTGTCCACCTTCGGCGCGGAGGAGGTGCAGGAGTTCGGCCTGCGTCGCACCGCCGAGCTCCTGCTGGACCAGGTGGACCGCGTGCACTGGTACAGCCTCTACGACCTGCCCAGGGCCTGGCCCGCGACGACACGCCACCGCGAGGCGGAGGGCTCGTCGTACTACCGGCACTTCTACATGGGGCTGCTGCGCGAGGACGGCACGCCCAAGCGGGCCATGCGCCACTTCGCGGACTACACGCCCCAGTTGGGCATCTGCCAGTGGTTCCACTTCGAGGACCACCGGCTGGATGACGCCGTGGCCTGGCTGCGGAAGATGGGCGTCCGCAAGCTGCGCACGGGCCTGAGCTGGGCGGACAGCCACCGGCCCGGCGCCGAGGCGTGGTTCGACCGGCAGATGCGCGCGCTCGACGGCTTCGACGTGACGCTGACGTACTGCTTCACTCCCGGCTCCCGGGGCCTCAAGGACCACCACACGAGTCCGCCCCAGCAGGTGGAGGAGTTCGCGGACTTCTGCGCGCGGATGACGCGCCGGTATGCGCAGTGACGCTCGTCAGGCGCGCAGCAGGGCGGCGTAGCGCTCCGCCGCGCGCCGCAAGCGGCTGGCTTCTTCGGGGGCTGTCTCCGCCAGCGCGGTGGCGGCCAGCAGGTGGTGGCCCAACTGGAAGGCCAGATAGCAGGGCCTGTAGAAAGCCCGCAGCCCTTCGCTGACGGGACGGCCACTGGCCCTCGCCACGTGCTCGGCGAGCCGCGCCTCCGCCTGGACGTCGAACCCCAGCTCCACCGCGGCGCCCACCACGTCCCAGGCCACGTCCTGGCAGCCAATCAGGTCATGACCGGCGTGGTGGTCCACCGCGTCCGCCTTGAGCAGCCGCCCGTCCGCCAGCACCAGCCACTCCCACGGCTGGAGCTTGTTGTCCGTCTCCACGTGGCGGACCTCCCGCGCGAGCGTGCCCAGGTGCCGGCTCCATCCATCGAACTCGCGGGCACAGCACGCCTCGCCCAGGACCCGCGCTGTGTTGTAGCGGGCCATGTCGAGCAGTGCGGCCACGGACGCGCCTCGCTCCAGCGCATCCACGGGAAAGTGCCGGGCCCGGAAGCCGAGGTAGCCGCCCACCTGGGCCTCCATCGCCTGGCGTCCGTACTCGGGCACCCGGGACAGCGGCCGTGCGTCCTCCATCCACCGTTGCACCAGGAAGCCGTGCCGCAGTCCCTCCACCGGTGGGGTGAAGCCCGCCTGGGCAAGCTGCCGGGCACGCAGCATCCGGTGTTCACCGAAACCTCCGAGGCCCGCGAACTTGAGGAGGAACACGCCGCGCGGCGTGGTGACCCGGTATTTGCGCCGCTCCTGTTGGACGTGCACCGGGGGCCATTCACGGGCGTCTGGAAACAGCAGACGCCGCCATGTCCCCGCGCCCAGGTCCTCCAGGTGGCTGTGCGCCTGGCCCGTGAGGTCCTCGCACCAACGGGCCAGGAGGCACCGGGCGTCTCCCGGCTGGAGGAACAGCGCATCGAACTCCGTCAGGTGCCGCCGCGCCTGGGCCCAGCGGGTCCGGTGCCGCTCGCTGGCCATGGGGCCGGGGGCGCCCGCGTGGCTGGGGAAGAAGCACAGCCTCCGCGCTGAAACGCCGTGGTCCTCCAGGAAGTCCGCTACCGCGCCAAAGGAGCTCCCTGACAGGCCGGGCCCTTCGTCCACGATGGCCACGTCCGTGTTCGCGGCGCGCGCCAGCAGCTCCCGCTCCAGTCCGGGCCCCAGGCTGCAGACGCGTTGGTACGGGTGCCCCGTGGGCCGGACGGTGAGGGGTGGCGGCGCCTTCATCGCGGCGGCCACGGCGCACGCCAGACTCGCGCCGATGCCTCGGATGCCCACCACCAGGGGCGGCGCTGGAGGATGCAGCGTCTTCGCGGCCTCCAGGTACTGCTCTGGATAGAGCGCGTGGTAGGCGTAGCCTTCGGGCACGGAGAGGCCAACGCGCTCCGGCAGCGGCAACCGGCCCAGCGCTTGGAATGGGGCCGCGGGGACGGGAGGCACGGACGCGAAGCCTGTCTCCCAGGAACGCTGGAGCGCCTGCGCGAGCACGAAGGGCAGCGCGACGCACGCCGCGCCGAGCGGCCCGGGGTCGTCGTGCCGCCGCTCCGCGAAGTCTTGGTCCAGGACGCCCTGCGCCAGCGAGCCGGAGTCGATGAACAGGGAGACCAGCGCGGCATGTCGGTCCAACCCCGGCGCCATCACCTCCCACTGCCGCAGGCGCGCATGGAGCGCCGACAGGAGCTCCCGGGGTGACGCGTGCTTCACGGCGCTCCCGTAGATGAGCATCCTTCAGCCCTGGCGCAGGTGGCGGTAGGCGATGGCCGCGAGCGCATCGAACCCGGGCACCTCCCAGGGCACCTCGCGTGATGCGCGCAGCGCTTGTGTGTACGCGATGAAGGCCGTGAGCTGCTCGGGGCTCGGTGACACGAGGTTCCGTCGGTCCTTGGCGAGCGACAGCGCCTCCAAGGGGGCCAGGCCACCCTCCACGAGGACGCACAGCGCCAGCAGCGCGCTGCGCCCGATGCCGTGCTCGCAGTGGATGAGCACCTTCTCCCGCCGCGCCAGCCGCGCGCGGACCCAGGCCACGCCGTCGTGAATCATGGGCAACCGGATGGCCTGCATGTCCTGCGTGGGCAGGTGGAGCAGGGTGATGCCGTGCTGGCGAAGCACCCGCTCGTCGTCGCAGTCCTCGACCCGCACGTCCACCACGGAGCGGATGCCAAGCTGTCCCGCGAGGTAGGCCGCGGCCTCCATGGGGTAGCGTCCGCCCACGGCGAGCGACGGTGTCACGGCGTCCAGGTTGAGCTCCCACTCCGGTGTCCTTCCCAGCACGGCTGCCTCCTCTTCGCCTGCGCCTTCGAGAAGGAAGATAGGTGTCCGCGCTCCCACGACGACGTCCGACGCGGCCGGGCAAGCGGCCCTTCCGCGCGTCGGGCCCCCGACACATGGTGTCCAGGCTGGCGGCGCTCGAACGAAGCGGGCGTTGGCGGGGCCACGGCCGCCCCGCATGCGCCAAAAGGGCGGGTTGTCCTGGCCTCGCTGGCGGCACAGAACGCGGAGTGGGACAGGGACGGGAGGACGCGATGTCGGACGGAATGATGAGGGCCGCGGTAGTCACGGGCCCTGGGGGGACACGGGTGGACCGCATCGCCCGGCCCGAGCCCGGCCCTGGCGCCATACGCGTGCGGCTGGAGGGCTGTGGCGTGTGCGGCTCCAACCTGCCCACCTGGGAGGGCCGTGACTGGTTCCGCTATCCGATGAAGCCCGGGACGCCCGGACACGAGGGCTGGGGCGTGGTGGACGCCGTGGGAGACGGGGTGACGGACCTTCGCGTGGGAGACCGGGTGGCCACGCTCTCCTCGGCGGCCTTCGCGGAGTACGACGTGGTGGAGGCGTCGTCCGCCGTGGTGCTTCCACCCTCGCTCGCGGGCAAGCCGTTTCCGGGAGAGCCGCTGGGCTGCGCCATGAACATCTTCCGTCGCGGCGACATCCAGGCGGGGCAGACGGTGGCCATCATCGGCATCGGCTTCCTGGGCGCGGTGGTGACACGGCTCGCGGCGAACGCGGGCGCGCGGGTCCTCGCCATCTCCCGGCGTCCCTTCTCGCTGGAGTTGGCGCGGGCCTATGGCGCCGCCGAGTGCATCCCCATGGATGACCACGGCCGCATCATCGACCGCGTGAAGGCCCTCACCGACGGTGCCTTCTGCGACCGCGTCATCGAGGCCGTGGGCTCGCAGTGGCCGCTCGACCTCGCGGGCGAACTCACGCGGGAGCGGGGCCGGCTCGTCATCGCGGGCTACCACCAGGACGGGCCCCGGCAGGTGAACATGCAGTTGTGGAACTGGCGCGGCCTGGATGTCATCAACGCGCACGAACGCGACCCGCGCGTCTACGTGGAGGGCATCCGGCTCGCCGTGGACGCCGTCGCCTCCGGCGCGCTGGACCCCTTTCCCCTCTTCACCCACCAGTTCCGCTTGGAGGAACTCGACCGCGCCTTCGACGCCCTGCGCTCCCGGCCGGACGGCTTCCTCAAGGCCCTGGTCACGCCATGAGCGCTCCCGTGATGCGGCGCCCCCGGCTGGGCTTTCTCGGCGTGGGCTGGATTGGACGCCATCGGATGCAGGCCCTGGTGAAAGAGGCCCAGGTGGACGTCATCGGCGTGGCGGACCCTTCGGAGGCCGCCGCCGAGGCCGCGCGGGCGCTCGCGCCGGGGTGTGAGCGGGTGGACTCCCTGGACGCGCTGCTCGCGCTCTCACCCGACGGCGTCGTCATCGCCACGCCCAGCGCTGTTCACGCGGAGCAGTCCATCCAGGCGTTGGAGCGCGGCGTGGCCGTGTTCTGCCAGAAGCCGCTGGGCCGCACGGCCCACGAAGTCCGGCGCGTGGTGGAGGCGGCCCGGAGGTCGGACGTGCTGCTCGGCGTGGACTTCAGCTACCGCTACGCGGAAGGGCTGCGCAGGGTCCGAGCGCACCACCAGTCGGGCGCGCTGGGGCACGTGCATGCGGTGAACCTCGTCTTCCACAATGCCTACGGCCCGGACAAGCCGTGGTTCTACGACGCGGCGCTCGCCGGGGGCGGCTGCGTCATGGACCTGGGCATCCACCTGGTGGACCTGGCGCTGTGGGTGCTCGACTTCCCCGCCGTCCGCCGGGTGAGCAGCCAGCGCTTCGCCCAGGGACGGCCGCTGCGTGGCCGGGAGGAGGGCGTGGAAGACTACGCCGCCGCCCTGCTGGAGTTGGAAGGAGGCACCGCCGTCCAGCTCGCCTGCTCCTGGAAGCTGTCGGCGGGCTGCGACGCGGTGATTGAAGCGTCGTTCTATGGGACGGAAGGGGGCGTGTCGTTCCGCAACGTGAATGGCTCGTTCTACGACTTCACGGCGGACGCCTTCCGGGGCACCGGGCGTGAGCGGCTCGCCGACCCGCCAGATGGCTGGGGCGGACGGGCCGCCGTGGACTGGGCCACACGCCTGGCCCAAGGAAAGCGCTTCACGCCGGAGAACGAGCAGCTCATCCAGGTCGCGGAGACGCTCGACAGACTCTACGTCTGAGAGCGTTCGCATGCCCGTCTCCCGAGATGCGGAGGCATCGGGCTCTGTCTGGACGGTGGAAGGTGTGGGACTGAAACACCGTTCCTCGCCTGACCATGCAGACCCCTCCCGTCTCACGCGGCGCGATGTGGCGAGCGCTGGGCTACTTGCGGCCCTACCGTCGCACCATTGTCTTCATCCTGCTCCTCGTCCTGACCTCCGCGAGCCTGAGCGCCCTGGAGCCCCTGGTCCTCAAGAGCATCTTCGACCAACTGGGCAGCGAAGACGCCACGAAGCCGGTGCTGATGGGCGTGGGGTTGCTGGTGCTCATGGGGCTCGCGCGTGAAGGGTTGGGCGCCGCGTCCAACTGGCTCACCTGGCGCACCCGCATCCAGGTGCACTTCGCCCTCAACGAGGCCACCGTGTCGCGGCTGCACCGGCTGCCGCTGAGCTTTCACCGGCAGGAGGGCGTGGGCGCGCTGATGACGCGGATGGACCGCGGGCTCCAGGGCTTCGTGGGCGCCATCACCGAGCTCACCTTCAACGTCATCCCCGCGGCGGTGTACCTGTGCATCGCGGTGGGCGTCATGCTCCAGCTCGACTGGCGGCTGGCATTGCTGGCCCTGGCCTTCGCGCCGCTGCCGGTGCTCATCGCCCGGCGCGCCGCGCCCGTGCAGGCCCGGCGCGAGGAGTCGCTGCTGGAGCGGTGGACGCAAATCTACGCCCGCTTCAACGAGGTGCTCTCCGGCATCATCACCGTGAAGAGCTTCGCCATGGAGGAGCGGGAGAAGCAGCGCTTCCTGCATGGCGTGCGTGACGCCAATACCGTCGTCACCCGGGGTGTGGCGTTCGACTCGGCGGTGACGGCGGGGCAGAACACTACCGTGCTCGTCGCGCGCGTGGCGTCCATCTGCATGGGCGGCCTCCTGGTGATGAAGGGGCAGCTCACCGTCGGTACCCTGGTGGCCTTCCTGGGCTACATCGGCGGACTCTTCGGCCCCGTGCAGGGACTCAGCGGCGTGTACAAGACGCTGCGGACGGCCTCGGTGTCCATCCGCCAGGTGTTCTCCATCCTCGACGCGCAGGACTCGCTGGGCGACGCGCCAGACGCGCACGAAATCACGCACATGCGCGGTGACGTGACGTTCGAGGACGTCCACTTCGCCTATCCCTCCGGCGCGGGCCGGCCGCTCATCAACGGCATCTCCCTGGACGTCCGGCGTGGGGAGACGGTGGCCCTGGTGGGCCCCAGCGGCGCGGGCAAGACGACGCTGATGAGCCTGCTGTGCCGCTTCTATGACCCGGACCAGGGCGTCGTGCGCGTTGACGGAAGCGACATCCGGACGCTCAAGCAGTTGTCGCTGCGGCGCAACATCGGCGTGGTGCTCCAGGACGCGCTGCTCTTCAACGAAAGCGTGCGGGGGAACATCGCTTATGGGCGGCCCCAGGCCACGGACGCGGAAATCGAGGCCGCCGCGCGCGCGGCCCACGCACACGAATTCATCCTGGGACTTCCTCAGGGCTACGACACCCTGGTGGGGGAGCGCGGCAACCGGTTGTCCGCGGGCGAGCGGCAGCGTATCGCCATTGCCCGCTCGCTCCTGACAGACCCGCCCATCCTCATCCTCGACGAACCCACCAGCGCGCTCGACGCGGAGAGCGAGGCATTGGTGCAGGACGCACTGGGTGAGCTGATGAAGGGCCGCACCACCTTCGCCATCGCGCACCGGCTCTCCACGGTGGTGAACGCAGACCGCATCCTGGTGCTCAAGGATGGCCGCATCATCGAGGAGGGCTCGCATGCGGAGCTGATGCGCCGTGACGGCTACTACGCGTCGCTGGTGCGCAAGCAGACGCGCGGCCTGCTCCCGGAATTGCCCCCTTCACCCCTGACGCCCGTGGCCGCGTAGGGCTCGTCGCCTCGGCGGCCCATGTGCGGCCGTGATGGGGCCGCTCCCCTGAGCGCCAGCTCGAATGATGCTGGGGCGCGTGCAGGCGCCTGACCGGGATGAACGTCGGTAGCAGATGGCTAGCACCAACAGGTGCGGTGGCTACCTTCATCAATGCATGGCGGTGGTGATGAACATCGACTGCCTGCGTGCGCCGGGGGGCGACATGAGGCAAAGACAGATTCTCATCACGGGCGGCGCGGGCTTCATTGGCTCACATCTGGCGGACGCGCTGCTGGCGCGCGGCCACCGCGTGAGGGTCCTGGATGCGCTGGTGCCCCAGGTCCACGGTGAAGCGCGACGACGCCCGGAGTACCTGTCCACCGATGTGGAGTTGGTGGTGGGCGACGTGCGTGACGGGGAGGTGGTCCGACAGTCCCTGGCGGGCGTTGACGCCGTCTACCACTTCGCCGCGGCGGTGGGCGTGGGCCAGAGCATGTACGAGGTGGCCCACTACACGGCGGTGAACAACCTGGGCACCTCCGTGTTGATGGAAGCGCTCATCGAGCGTCCGATTGAACGGCTGGTCGTGGCCTCCAGCATGAGTGTCTATGGGGAGGGACTGTCGCGCGCGCCAGATGGCCGGCGCATCCCCGGCGGGCAAAGGCCACTGGAGCAACTGGCGGATGGGAAGTGGGAGCTGGAAGGCCCCGGAGGCGAAGCCCTCACGCCCGTGCCGACGCCGGAGTCCAAGCCGCCAGAGCTCTCCTCCGTGTATGCGCTGTCGAAGTTCGACCAGGAGCGGCTGTGTCTCATCCTGGGCCGCGCCTACGGCATCCCCACCGTGGCGCTGCGGTTCTTCAACGTCTACGGGCCCCGGCAGGCGCTCTCCAATCCCTATACCGGCGTGCTCGCCATCTTCGGCGCGCGGTTGCTCAATGGAAGTCCGCCACTCGTCTTCGAGGACGGCCTGCAGCAGCGGGACTTCGTCCACGTGCGTGACGTAGCGAACGCCTGCGCGCTGGCGCTCGACGCGCGGGGGGCGGACGCGCATGTCATCAACGTGGGCAGTGGACAGTCCATCACCGTGAAGGAAGTGGCCCTGGCGCTCGCGGAGGTGATGGGCCGCCCCGGCCTCCGCCCCGCGGTGACGGGTCGCTATCGCATGGGCGACATCCGTCACTGCTTCGCGGACATCTCCCTGGCGCGTGACCTGCTGGGTTACGCACCCCAGGTCTCCTTCCACGACGGGCTCAGGGAACTGTCGTCGTGGCTCGAAGACCAGGTGGCGACGGACCGCGTGGCGGAGGCGCGCGCGGAACTCGAGGCGCGAGGGCTGACCGTATGAGCGCGGCGGAACCTTGGGAGGTGGAAGAGGACAGGACGGTCATCTTCGGCGGGGCCGGCTTCATCGGCTCCAACCTGGCGGACCACTACCTGTCCGCGGGGCGGACCGTGCGCGTTGTCGACAACCTGACGCGCCCCGGTGTGGTGCACAACCTGCGTTGGCTCCAGGCCCGGCATGGCGCCCGGCTGGAGGTGATGACTGCGGACGTACGGGACGCCTATGCGGTGAAGCAGGCCGTCATCGGCGCCAGCCATGTCTTCCACTTCGCGGCCCAGGTGGCGGTCACCACCAGCCTGGAGACGCCCGTCACCGACTTCGAGGTCAACGCGGGCGGCACCTTGAACGTGCTGGAGGCGCTGCGTGCCATGGAGCGGCCCGCGTCGCTCGTCTTCACCTCCACCAACAAGGTCTACGGTGGCATGCCGGGCGTGGAGCTCGTCCAGAAGCCCAGCCGCTACGAGCCTCGGGACGCGGGCCTGCGCGGTCACGGCGTGGGGGAGGCCTGCCCGCTGGACTTCGAGAGCCCCTATGGCTGCTCCAAGGGCGCGGCGGACCAGTACGTGCTCGACTACGCGCGGGCCTACGGGCTGAGGACGGTGGTGTTCCGGATGAGCTGCATCTACGGCCCCCGGCAGTTCGGCACCGAGGACCAGGGCTGGGTGGCGCACTTCCTCTTGCGCATGCTCGAAGGCCAGCCCCTCACGCTCTACGGGGATGGCAAGCAGGTGCGGGACATCCTCGACGTGGGCGACCTGGTGCGCGCGCTCGGCCTGGCGCAGCAGCACATCGGACGGCTCAAGGGGCAGGCCTTCAACATCGGCGGCGGCCCGTCGCGGACGGTGAGCCTGCTGGAGCTGCTGGGCCTCATCTCGCAGCGCACCGGCCTGCGTCCCGCGCTCCAGTTCGAGGATTGGCGGACGGGGGACCAGCGCTACTACGTCTCCGACACCCGGAAGTTCCAGGCCGCCACGGGGTGGGCGCCCCAGGTGGGAATCGCCGAGGGCGTGGACCGGCTCCACGACTGGCTGCGGACCCTGATGCATGAGCGGCCGGTGGCGTCGTGGCGGGGAGGGGCGCGTGAAGTCTACGCAGGCTAGAGGGCGCGCCGTCCGCCGTGTGTTGATGACCACCGACACGGTGGGAGGCGTGTGGACCTACGCGCTGGAGCTCTGCCGGGCCTTCGCCGACGCGGGCGTCCAGGTGGAGCTGGCGACCCTGGGCGAGCCCGTGACGGTGCCGCAGGCGGGTGAAGCCGCGGCTGTCCCGGGGCTGCGCCTCCACGAGAGCACCTATCGCCTGGAGTGGATGGACGCGCCCTGGAAGGACGTGCGCGCGTCCGGGGAATGGCTGCTGGCGCTGGAGGAGGTGTTGGCGCCCGACGTCATCCACCTCAATGGCTATGCCCATGGCGCGCTGCCCTGGCGGGCACCTTCGGTGGTGGTGGCCCACTCGTGCGTCCTGTCCTGGTGGGAGGCGGTCCTTCGGGAGCCCGCGCCGGCGCGATATGCGCGCTACCGGCGGGAGGTTCAGCGTGGCCTGCGCGCCGTGGACCGCGTGGTGGCGCCCAGCGCGGCGATGCTCGGCGCGCTCGAACGGCACTATGGACCGTTGTTGCCGCCCACCTGCGTCATCCCGAACGCGCGCCGGGCCGACTCCTTCACCGCGGCGCCCAAGGAGCTGTTCGTCCTCGCGGCGGGCCGCTTGTGGGACGAGGCCAAGAACCTGTCGGCGCTGGAGGCGGTGGCGCCCCGGCTGGCCTGCCCCGTGCGCGTGGCGGGCGAGCTGCGACACCCGGGGAGCGGGAAGGTGGCACGGGCTCGGAACACCGAGCCGCTGGGCCCCCTCTCCCCGGAAGCACTCGCCGCCTGGATGGCTCGCGCCGCCATCTACGCCATGCCGGTGCGCTACGAGCCCTTTGGCCTGTCCGCGCTGGAAGCCGCGCTCTCCGGCTGTGCCCTGGTGCTGGGCGACATTCCCAGCCTCCGAGAGGTGTGGGGGGACGCGGCGGTGTTCGTTCACCCGGAGGACCTGGATGGGTTGACCCGCGCGCTGCGAGGACTCCTCGAGGATGGGGCCCATCGGAAGCGCATGGCCGCGAAAGCGCGTGCCCGCGCGCTGACCTGGAACCCACGCCGCATGGCGGAGGACTACCTGCGGCTCTACGCGACGCTCCGGGCGTGGCCGGTCCGTCACCCGGCCGGGCTCGCGCTGGGCGCGCCTTGAGGATGGAAGGGGCACCGCGCATGCGCATCGTCGTCTTCTGCCACTCGCTTCTGTCGGACTGGAACCACGGCAATGCGCACTTCCTGCGCGGCGTGGTGACGGAGCTGGCCCTGCGCGGCCACGACGTCCGCGTCTTCGAGCCTGAGGACGCCTGGAGCCTGCGCAACCTCCTGCAGGAGCGAGAGGGCCCGGCGATGCTGGAGGAAGTACGACGCGTCTACCCGCATGTGCGGCCCGAGCGATACGACCTGGCGACGCTGGACCTGGACCGGGCCCTGGAAGGGGCACAGCTCGTCCTCGTCCACGAGTGGAACCCGCCAGCGTTGGTGCGCCGCCTGGGCGAGCGTCGCCAGGTGAGCGATGCCTTCCGCCTGCTCTTCCATGACACGCACCACCGGGGCGTGAGCGCTCGGGAGGAGATGGCCCGCTACGAACTGGCCCACTATGACGGCGTGCTCGCCTTTGGCGGCGTCCTCCAGCGGCTCTACCTGGAGCAGGGCTGGGCTCGGCGCGCGTGGACGTGGCACGAGGCCGCGGACACGCGTGTGTTCCACCCTCGGCCCGAGGTGTCGCCGGAAGATGACGTCGTCTGGATTGGCAACTGGGGTGACGAGGAGCGCACCGCGGAGCTGCATGAGTTCCTGCTCGGCCCGGCACAAACGCTGGGCTTGAAGGCGCGGGTGCACGGGGTGCGTTACCCGGACGCGGCGCGAGCGGCGCTGGCGCGCGCGGGCATCACCTACGCGGGGTGGCTGACCAACCACCGGGTGCCCGAGGCCTTCGCCAGGGCGCGCGTGACGGTCCACGTTCCCCGGCGGCCCTACGCCACGTCCCTGCCGGGCATCCCCACCATCCGTCCGTTCGAGGCGCTAGCCTGTGGCATTCCGCTGGTGAGCGCGCCGTGGCGCGACGTGGAAGGCCTCTTCACACCGGGAAGCGACTACCTGGTCGCGGACACCGGCGCGCGGATGCGCGACCACCTGCGAGCGCTGCTGGCGGACGCGGACTTACGCCGTGCGCTCGCCGAGCAGGGGCGCCGCACGGTGCTGGCCCGCCACACGTGCGCGCACCGGGTGGACGAATTGCTGCGCATCCACGCGTCACTGGTGCCCCAGGCCACGCAGGCGGGGGCGTTGTCACGGGGGAGGGTCACCGCATGAGCAGGGGACTTCGCATCGCATTCTTCGGTTCCAGCCTCGTCTCGGCCTACTGGAACGGCGCGGCCACCTACTACCGCGGCCTCATCCGCGCGCTGCATTCGCGAGGGCACCGGGTGACCTTCTACGAACCCGATGCCTTCGGGCGACAGCAGCACCGCGACATGGCGGACCCGAACTGGGCGCGCGTGGTCGTCTACACCGAGCAGGGAACGGCCGACGTGGAGCGGTGCCTGGAGGAGGCGCGCCACGCGGACGTGGTGGTGAAGGCCAGCGGCGTGGGCGTGTTCGATGCGCTGCTGGAGGCCCGTGTGCTCGACCTGAAGCGCCCGGGCACCCAGGTCGTGTTCTGGGACGTGGACGCGCCCGCCACGCTGGAGCGGCTGGAGCATCATCCGGATGACCCGTTCCGCGCGCTCGTGCCCCGGTATGACCACGTCTTCACCTACGGCGGGGGCGAGCCGGTGGTGTCCGCCTACCGGGCGCTGGGCGCGCGCCAGTGCGTCCCCATCTACAATGCGCTGGACCCCTCCACGCACCACCCGGCGCCGATGGAGGCCCGCTTCACGGGGGACCTGGCCTTCCTAGGCAACCGGCTGCCGGACCGCGAAGCCCGCGTGGAGGCCTTCTTCCTGAAGGCCGCGGAGCACTTGCCCGGCGCGCGCTTCCTGCTGGGTGGCAGCGGCTGGGAGGCGCGCCCCTTGCCTTCCAACGTGACGCGCCTGGGGCACGTCTACACGCACGAACACAATGCGCTGAACTGCTCGGCGCGCGCGGTGCTCAACATCCACCGCGACAGCATGGCGCGCTTCGGCTTCTCTCCCGCCACGCGGGTCTTCGAGGCGGCCGGCGCGGGGGCATGCCTCATCACCGATGCTTTCCTGGGCGTGGAGCTCTTCCTGGAGCCTGGACGCGAGGTGCTCGTGGCCCGCTCCGGGGAGGAGGTGGCCGAGCACGTCCGCCGGCTGACGGACGCGGAGGCCCGGCGCATCGGTCAGGCCGCGCTCCGGCGCGTGCTGGCCGGACACACGTACCTGCATCGCGTCTCCCAGGTGGAGGCGGCCCTGGGGCTTCGGACCGGGTCCGCCACCACGACGCGGGAGTGCGTCGCATGAGGAAGGGGAGGGCGTGCGAATGAAGGTTGTCATCCTCGGCCTGTCCATCACCTCCAGCTGGGGCAACGGCCATGCGACCACCTATCGCGGGCTGGTGCGTGGGCTGGTGCGGCGCGGGCACGACGTGTGGTTCCTCGAACGGGACGTCCCTTGGTACGCCGCCAACCGGGACCTGCCGAACCCGCCGCACGGACGCACCGAGCTGTACGCCAGCCTGGACGACCTGGCCGAGCGCTTCACGACACTCGTGCGTGAGGCGGACCTGGTCATGGTGGGCTCCTACGTCCCGCAGGGCGTGGAGGCAGGCGCGTGGGTGCAGCGGACCGCGCGGGGCGTCACCGCCTTCTATGACATCGACACGCCGGTGACGCTCGCGCGGCTGGCGCGAGGCGCCTGTGAGTACCTGCGGCCGGAGCTGGTGCCGGGCTACCGGCTCTATCTGTCCTTCACGGGCGGCCCCACGCTGGAGCGCATCGAACGGGAGCTGGGTTCGCCCGCCGCGCGGCCGCTCTACTGCAGTTGTGACCCAGAGCTGCACGTCCCGGCGCCGTGCGAGCCGCGCTGGGAGCTGGGCTACCTGGGGACCTACAGCGAGGACCGCCAGCCGGTGCTGGAGCGGCTGATGCTGGACGCCGCGCGGGCGTGGCCCGAGGGGCGCTTCGCCGTGGCGGGCCCCCAGTATCCCGAAGGCCTCCGCTGGCCGGCGAACGTCACGCGTGTGGAGCACCTGGCGCCCCCGGAGCACCCGGCCTTCTACAACGCCCAGCGCTACACCCTGAACGTCACGCGCGCGGACATGGTGCGTGCGGGCCATTCGCCCAGTGTGCGCCTCTTCGAGGCCGCCGCCTGCGGCGTGCCCGTCATCAGTGACGACTGGGCGGGCCTGGAGACCTTCTTCGAGCCGGGGAGGGAGCTCTTCGTCACGCGCTCCGGCGCGGAGACCTTGCGCTACCTCCGGGAAGTCCCCGAGCGGGAACGTCAGGCCATGGGGCAGCGAGCGCGGCGGCGCGTACTGGCGGAGCACACCGCGGAGCACCGGGCGCGGACGTTGGAGGACTACGTCCTGGAGGCGGAGCGAGGGGGCTAGCGAAGCCTGGGAGAGACAGCACCATGCGGATCGCCATCATCGGAACGGGGTATGTGGGGCTCGTAGCGGGGACCTGCTTCGCGGAGTCAGGGCATGACGTCACCTGCGTGGACCTGGACGCGCGGAAGGTGGAGGCGCTGCGGCGCGGGGAGATTCCGCTCTACGAGCCAGGGCTGGAGGAGCTGGTCCGGCGCAACGTCGCCGCACAGCGCCTCCGCTTCACCGAACACCTGCCGGAGGCGGTGTCGCCGGCACAGGTGGTGTTCATCGCGGTGGGCACGCCCCAGTCGGAGCGGGGAGACGCCGACCTCCAGCACGTGCTCGTCGCCGCGGAACAGATTGGCCGGTCCCTGCGCCACTACACCGTCATCGTGAACAAGAGCACCGTTCCCGTCGGGACGTCGGACCGGGTGCGGTCCGCGGTGGCGCGCACCACCGACGTGGCCTTCGACGTCGTGTCCAACCCGGAGTTCCTCAAGGAAGGCGCCGCGCTGGACGACTTCCTCAAGCCGGACCGGGTCGTCATCGGCACCACGTCCGAGCGGGCCCGGAAGCTGATGGGCGACCTCTATGCCCCCTTCGTGCGGACGGAGAACCCCATCCTCTTCATGGACCCCCACTCCGCGGAGCTCACCAAGTACGCGGCCAACGCCATGCTGGCCACGCGCATCTCGTTCATGAATGACATGGCCCTGCTGTGCGAGCGCGTGGGCGCCAACGTGGACCTGGTGCGCAAGGGCATGGGCGCGGACCGCCGCATCGGCTATGCGTTCCTCTATCCGGGCATCGGCTATGGCGGCAGCTGCTTCCCCAAGGACGTGCGGGCGTTGATGTCCACCGCGCGTGAAGTGGGCCTGGAGCTGGACCTGCTGCGGGCCGTGGAGTCCACCAACACCCGGCAGAAGCGCTGTCTGCTCGGCAAGGCGTTGAAGTTCTACGGCAGCCTCGCTGACCACACCTTCGCCGTGTGGGGCCTGGCCTTCAAGCCGAAGACGGATGACATGCGGGAGGCGCCCTCCGTGGAGCTCATCGAAGGGTTGCTTGGCAAGGGCGCGCGCGTGCAATGCCATGACCCGGTGGCCAGCTCCGTGGCCCGGCAGTACTTCGGTGACCGGGTGGCGTACGCGCCCACCTGCTACGAGGCCGCCGAGGGCGCGGATGGCATCTTCCTCGTCACGGAATGGAACGAGTTTCGCCGCCCGGACCTCAAGCGGCTCCGGACACTGATGCGCCGCCCCATCATCTTCGACGGACGCAACGTGCTCGACCCTCGGCTCGCCCGGAGCGAGGGCTTCACCTACATCGGCATCGGGCGCGGCTGACGCACGGCCCCGGGTGGCTCTGGCGGGCTTGGGGTGCTATCCCCGCGCATCGCCCCGATGAGCACCGACGCCCCAACTGTCGCCGCGCCCCCCGATGTCTTTCAAAAGCGTCTCGATGGACTGCTCATCGGGGCGCTCGTCGTCTGGGGATTGGCCCAACTGGCGCCCCACCTGGCGCATCCGGCCATCTACATCTGGGACGAGGCGATGCACCAGGCCGCCGCGCGCGGCACGCACGACACCTTCTTCACGCCGCACATCTACAAGGACCCGGTCTTCCCCGCGGACCCGCGCCACTGGTGGGCCGCGCACGTGTGGATGCACAAGCCCACGGGGCCCTTCTGGTTCGGCGCGCTGATGATGCACGTGGTGGGCGTGACGCCGCTGGCGTTGCGGCTGGCCTCGCTCCTGGGGCACCTGGCCGCGGCGGTGTCCATCTACCTCATCGCGCGCAGGCCCGCCGGGCGCTTCTGGGCCGTGCTGGGGGCGGCGGGCTTCCTCGCCATGCCCTTTGGCTGGCAGCTCGTCCAGGGGCGCATCTTCGGCGATGTGACGGATTGCACCCTGACGGGCTGCAACGCCGTCGCGGTGGCGCTCCTGTTCCACGCCACGCGCCAGGACTCCTGGCGGTGGGGGCTGGCG
>NZ_VHLB01000228.1:0-384 GCF_006547365.1 Myxococcus sp. AB056
CAACAGTTGCTGAAAGAGACCCGGCAGATGACGAAACATTTACGTCGCCGACCGGGCCATATGACAGCGGAGCATTACTGGTAAGCGGTTACTTATCGATAAACGGCACGATGAGCAAATCCGCACTCATCTTATTGATCATCCCGCGATATGCCGGCATCAAACGGTTGATAAATGAGTGATGATGACCACAGACAAGGAGGTCGCACTGCTCTTTTTGCATAATTTCCAGCAGTGTTTCCGGCATTTCTCCGCGTTCAATACGCAGTTTTGTCTTCGGCCATTGAATATTTTTCGTCAGTTTATACAGCTTGTTATCCGACTTATTCTTCAACAATTGAAGAATATCTTCTGTTGCAGGGAAGTAGATACCCGGATACAACT
>NZ_VHLB01000229.1:0-253 GCF_006547365.1 Myxococcus sp. AB056
CTTCCCACCGGCGGACGCCCAGGCGACGACATAGGCGGGCGTCCAGCACGGTCAGCCCGTCGACTCTTGTTGTTCCCCATCGCAACTCCTCAACGTCGAGTGTTGCGACGACCCGTTGAATCCACCCTGCGTCCCTTGGTCGCTGTGGTGCACGACGCTTTGGGGCTGACGCTGCCCCACAGCCATGTCGAGTGCCTGCACGACGAGCTCCGTCTTGAGGTGGCCAGCCATGGCCCAGCCGACGACTTTACGG
>NZ_VHLB01000230.1:0-223 GCF_006547365.1 Myxococcus sp. AB056
CCACCTCAAGACGGAGCTCGTCGTGCAGGCACTCGACATGGCTGTGGGGCAGCGTCAGCCCCAAAGCGTCGTGCACCACAGCGACCAAGGGACGCAGCTCGGATTCAAGCGGTCGTCGCAACGCCGTTTGGTTGAAGTAAGTATAGATAAGGGTTGAGAGCCTCGGCAGGTGTTTTCCAGCCAAGCGTCTTGCGTGGCCGGCTGTTGAGGGCAAGGGCGACAG